>NZ_RZPL01000711.1:0-2877 GCF_004022805.1 Mesorhizobium sp. M7A.F.Ca.CA.002.04.1.1
CGGCAAGACCGTCGCCGCGCGTCTCACGATGCGCAAAAACCGTCCCTCCGGGCGCGCCCCACGCGTCCGCCTTCGCCATAAATGGCACTCCCCGAATTTGCCTATGCTGCTTGGTGATCCGGCAAACGCCGCACTTCCGAATCGTCAGTAAAGAATCAAAGGTGATTCGCCTTGTCCAGTGGTCCGGCGAAAAAAGATTAAAAATCGACTAAAATAATGGGCTTTCGCTGGCGCAGCGCCTAACGGAAGCCGCTGCTGGCAGGTCCTGGTTGAAATTCACCAGCTTGGCGGCGTGCACGGATCTCCCTTCTGCCACAAGGGGAGAAGGAAGAGAGCGGCTAAGCCAGCGTGCGCTCGACAATATCCCGCAGATCCGCCGACAGGTTTTCGGCGCCGGCGATCGAGAGCAGCGCTTCCCTGGCCTTCGCCTGCCGCAAGGGTTCGAGCGAACGCCAGGATCTGAGCGCCGTCGCCAGCCTTGCCGCCACTTGCGGGTTGCGCTTTTCAACCTCGAGGACGGTTTGAGCAAAGAACCAGTAGCCTTCGCCGTCGGCCCGGTGGAAGCCGGTCTGATTGGCGCTGGAGAAGGTGCCGATCAGCGAGCGCACCCGGTTCGGATTGCCCATCGAGAAGGCCGGGTGGTTGGTCAAGGCCTTCACGGTGTCGACGGTTTGCGGCCCCGGTACGCTGGCCTGGATCTGGAACCATTTGTCCATGATCAGCGGGTCGGACCCGTAGGTCGTCTCGAAAGCCGCCAGCGCCTCGACCGCCTCGGGCGAACCGTGGTGACGATGCGCGAGCACGGCAAGTGCTGCCGCGCGGTCGGTCATGTTGGTCGCGGACTGGAAATGCCCGGCAGCGAGTTCCGCTCCGCCCGGCTGCAGCGACAGATAATCCAGCAGGGTGTTGCGCAAGGCGCGTCGCCCGGCGCTTGCCGCGTCGGGGCTGAACGCTTCTCTGTCGGCAAGGCTGAGGTAGAGGCCCGAAAAAACGTCCCGGTTCGCAGTGCCGATCGCCAGCGCCAGTGCCTCGCGAGCCGCATAGATGGCATCGGGGTCGATGTTCCTGCCGATGTCGCGGGCAATGTCGGCTTCGCCGGGCAGGGCCAGCGCCAATGCCCGATAGGCCGGCTCCAGCGTCTCGTCGCCGGCAATGCTGCCGGCGAGTTCGATCAGCCGCGGCGCAAAGGCCGGCTGCTTGCCGCCGAGGATCTCGCGGAACGCTGATATCAGCGCATCGGTCAACAATGTGTTGAAAGCCTGCCAGCGCGAGAAGGCGTCGCCGTCGTGGCGGGCGAGGAAGAACTGGTCGTCGGCTTTCTGCTCGACGGACAATGTCACCGGCGCCGAAAAGCCGCGGTTGAGCGACACGGCCGGGCGCTCGGTGACGCCTGAAAACCGCACCATGTGGCGACGCTTGCGGATATGGATGACGCCGTCCTCGACGCTGGCGCCCTCGACGCTACTATACGGCACAGGCTTGCCGCCGGCGCCGATCAGCCCGAAAGCGAGCGGGATGTGCATCAGCCGCTTGCGGCTTTCGGAGGGTGTCGGCGGCACCGACTGCTCGATTTCGAGCGTGAACTCCTGCGCGGCCGGATTGTGCGTCGAACTGATCGTCAGGTTCGGCGTTCCCGCCTGATGATACCAGAGCGCGAACTGCGACAGGTCGCGGCCGGACGCATCCTCGAACACCTTGATGAAATCCTCGATCGTCGCCGCGTCACCGTCGTGCCGCTCGAAATAGAGGTCCATGCCGGCGCGAAACACGTCGGCACCGAGAATTGTGCGGATCATGCGCACCACTTCGGAGCCCTTCTCGTAGACCGTCGCGGTGTAGAAATTGTTGATCTCGCGGTAGCGGCGCGGCCGCACCGGATGCGCCAGTGGGCCCTGGTCCTCTGGAAACTGGTGGGCGCGCAAGGTCCGCACCTCGGCAATACGCTTGACCGCGCGCGAGCGCTGGTCGGCGGAGAATTCGTGGTCGCGGAAAACCGTCAGGCCTTCCTTCAGGCAGAGCTGGAACCAGTCGCGGCAAGTGATTCTGTTGCCTGTCCAATTGTGGAAATACTCATGCGCTATGATCGCCTCGATATTGGCGAAATCGGCGTCCGTCGCGGTCTCCCGGTCGGCCAGCACATATTTGTCGTTGAAGATGTTGAGGCCCTTGTTCTCCATCGCGCCCATGTTGAAGTCCGACACGGCGACGATGTTGAAGACGTCGAGATCGTATTCGCGGCCGAACGCCTCCTCGTCCCATTTCATCGACCGCTTCAGGGCGTCCATCGCATAGCCGGCCAGCGTCTCCTTGCCGGGCTCGACATAGATGCCGAGCTCGACCGTGCGGCCGGACAGGGTGACGAAACTGTCCGCGAGCCGGCCGAGATTGCCGGCCACCAATGCGAACAGATAGGACGGCTTGGGGAAAGGGTCGTGCCACACTGCATAATGCCAGCCGTCGCCGAGGTCGCCCTTTTCGAGCGGGTTGCCGTTGGACAGGAGCAGCGGCGCCTCGTCGCGCATTGCCTCCATGCGCACCGTGTAGACGGACAGGATATCGGGACGGTCGAGGAAATAGGTGATGCGGCGAAAGCCCTCGGCTTCGCATTGCGTGCAGTAGACGTGGCTCGAGCGGTAGAGGCCCATCAGGGCTTCGTTGCCCGCCGGCGCCACCTCGGTCTCGATGAGCAACTGGAAGCGCCGCGCCACCGGTGGCTTGAGGATGGTCAACTGGTCGGGCGTCGCCAGCAGATCCGCCGGTTTTACCTTCTTGCCGTCGATCTCGATGTGCTTGAGCGTAAGCCCGTCGCCGTCGAGCACCAACGCAGCCGATGCGGCGACGCCGTCACGGCGCTCTATCGTGAGCACGGCGGCGCCC
>NZ_RZPL01000712.1:0-2867 GCF_004022805.1 Mesorhizobium sp. M7A.F.Ca.CA.002.04.1.1
CTCGACCAGGCCGGTGAAGCGCCCGTCCTGCTCGAGCAGGCGATTGGCGCGGTTCTCCTGGAAGCCGAGCATTGCGGCGATTCGCGTCGTGAACACCTCGAACCCGCCAGACACGAGTGCCGTCCAGGCACCGTTGGCGCGCATGGTCCGGACCAGAACACGGCCGCCCGAGGCCAGCGTCAGGCGATTGGCGACGATGCGATCGACCACGGTGGCGTCGAGGCCCTTCAGCAACGCCACCCGCTCGCGCAAAGCCGGTTCGAAGGCGATCTCGCCATTCATGGATCGCGCGGTAATCGTGGCAACATGATCCTTGACGCCGATCTCGTCGGCCAGCTCGTCGATGCATTCCTGGTCGATCATGGTCGAATCCATGTCGGCGATCAGGATTTTCTTGCGGCGGGTTTCTGCTTCTTGGACGATCACGTCGACCGACTCGCTGGCGAGTGCCGTGCGCAAGACGGCACTCGTAGCGGCCGCGTCGGCTGCCTCAGGCAGGACGAGATCGCAGGCGATACCTTCGGCCAGCCAGACAACAGCGCTTGCGCCGACCGACCGTGAGGCCATATTCGCAAGCGACAGCGACAAAGCGCGCTCAATGGGACGGGAAACAAGCGTGGCGATGAGCGGCATGGAACATTCCGGCGGGCAGGCGGGCAAGGGCCGCGTGAAGAACGCGATCCTGATAGCCGGGCCGACCGCCAGCGGCAAGTCGGCGCTTGCGCTCGATCTGGCCGAGCGCAGGGGTGGCGTGATCGTCAATACGGATTCCATGCAGGGCTATTCGGTGCTCGACGTGCTGACCGCCCGGCCGGAGGCGGCCGACCTCGCCCGCGCACCGCATTTCCTCTACGGCCATGTCCATCCGGCGACACCCTATTCCACCGGCGCCTGGCTGCGCGACGTGATGAAACTGATCGACGACGGCACATTCTCCGAACGGACAGCGATTTTTGTCGGCGGCACCGGGCTCTATTTTCGCGCATTAGCCGAGGGCATTTCGGAAATGCCCGACATTCCGCAACGGGTCCGCGACCGTTGGCGCTATGAATTGAAGGAGCAGGGCGCCGTCAAGCTGCACAGCCTGCTGCTGCGCGAGGATTCGGCGGCCGCCATGATGCTCAAGCCAACCGACAGCCAGCGCATCGTGCGGGCATTGGAGGTTCTCGATGCGTCTGGCCGTTCGATCCTGGAATGGCAGGCAGAGCGCGGCCAGCCGCTCATCGACAGGCAAAGCGCGCGTTTCCTGGTGATCGAGCCGGATCGGGCGGCGTTGGTCGGACGCATCGACAAACGCTTCGACCAAATGCTGGACAAGGGCGCGCTGGACGAGGTCAAGCGGCTTGCGGCACTTGGCCTCGATCCCGAATTGCCGGCGATGAAAGCGATCGGCGTTCGCGAACTGCAGGCGGCGATGGCCGGAGGGATTGGCTTTCCCGAGGCAATCGAACGCGCCAAGATCGCGACCAGGCAATATTCCAAGCGGCAAACCACCTGGTTCAGGCATCAATTGGGGCCGGAATGGCTGAGGTTGCACCCCGGTGATGATCTGGAAACCACGATCTCAGCGCTTGCTTCCGATGCAACCTGAAAAGTTTACCTGCAAGGAAAGGTTCCCGTTGTGGTTGTCCAAATTAACCCTCCGTAAGCCCGCCCATGCCATAAGGTCGATGGGCACTTTTCCAACGGGGAGCAGATGCGTTTCCACAAGGCGGAATCAGCGTTTTTCGTCTTTATATTCGTGATCCTGGCCGCCGGCCTGGTGACGCTGCATGCTTATGGACTTCTGCAGTCCTTCGCCGACGAGTTGCATACGGCTTCGGGTCTGGACAAGGTCATCTATCTCAACAAGCTCTTGTTCGCGACCGGCGTGCTCCTGGCCACCGCGCTGTTCTTCGGCATTTTCTTCATCTATCCGCTGATTCGAAAACAGGCGACGGAGGAGGGCAAGCTGCGCGCCATGACGGTCTCGCTCAGCGCGCGGTCGGAAACACTCGAGCATGCGGCGCTGACCGACGGCCTGACCGGCATGCAGAACCGGCGCTATTTCGATGATGCGCTGAAGGAGTATCTCGAGGAGTTCCGGCGCATCGAAAAGCCTGTCGGGCTGATGATCCTCGATCTCGACCATTTCAAGCAGGTCAACGACACCCATGGCCATGACGTCGGCGACGAAGTGCTCAAGGCCGTCGCAAGCTGTCTCAAGGATATGACGCGCTACCACGATGTGGTGGCGCGATTGGGCGGCGAGGAGTTCGCCGTGGTCACGCCCAACATGGACGCCGAGCTTCTGGGCAAGTTTGCCGAGCGCATCCGCAAGGCGATCGCCAACATGTCGGTGCTGTCGGGCAATGTCCGCCTCAAGATCACCACCAGCGTCGGGCTAGCCGTCTGGGACCGCAAGGAAACAGCGGAAGAGTTCTATCGCCGCGCCGACCGCCAGCTTTACGAGGCGAAGAGGCAAGGCCGCAACCGCGTCTGCGCCTAAAATCCCGTCCCTGAATTCGTGAGGCTGGCCGTCTGGCGCCGTTTTCTGCGCTTCCGATGCTCACGGACTCAAATGTCCGCTCCGCTTCGGTTCTCGAAAACAGCACCACCCGACTCAGCCTGACGAATTCCCTGACGGGATTTACCCAAGCGGTCCAGGCAGGGCGCGAGCTTAGCGCGGCTTCTCAATCGGCCGGCAGAACAGCCGGGTCGCAAGCTCAATCGTTTTGCGGGCGCAGGCCGAAGGTTGCGGGCTTGAGGCCGTAGCGCATGTCGAAATCGTCGTCCGATGGCGGGCGTGCGGCGGGTGGCTTGCGGTAGTCGGGGTCGCCGGCCTGGCGGCCTGAATCCACGACCTCGGCGAAGGCCATCGCCTGCTG
>NZ_RZPL01000713.1:0-2853 GCF_004022805.1 Mesorhizobium sp. M7A.F.Ca.CA.002.04.1.1
CCTGATCGGCAATGGTTTTCCCACGGGAACGACGCTGCATGTCGAGGGCGGCCACCGCCTGATCTGAACCGCCGCTGCTTCCGTCAGGAGTTGTTTGCAAACAAGGCCTTGGAGCGGTTCGACGATTCAAGTCCTGAACCAGCCTTGGCGGGCTGCAGGGCCGGCACCAGCGTGTCGCGCGCGGCAGTGAGCAATTGCTTAAGCGCCGGCAGCTGGACGCGCCGGCGGCGCCAGATCATCACCAGCGGCGCCGTCCGCATCTGGCCGGGCCATCGCATTTCGACGATGTCGCCGCGTGCGAGCGCATCCGGGACGGCCAGGCGTGGAACGAGGGCGAGCCCCGCGCCGGCCGCCACCAGCCGCGCAATGGCGCCGATGCTGCCGACCTCGTTGGCAAGTCTGGGTGCGGCAGCGCCCGCCTCGGCAAAGGCCGTGTCGAACATGTGTCGGTAGATACATCCGGGCTCCGTTGCCACGAACTGCAGTTCGCCAAGCGCGGCAAGGTCGCCTGGCACGCTGCCCTGCCCCGGAGCCGCGACCAGCACCAGCGGTTCGGCTGCTATCGTGCGCCTGGCGAAGTGTTTATCCGACGCGCCCTTCGCGAAATCACGGCGGTCGAAGCAGAACGCGACATCGATGTCGCCATCCTCCAATTGGCGCAGCAGCGCGCCGCTGCCCGCCACCTTCATCCGCACGGTGATGTCGGGATGGCCGGCCTGGAACCCGGGCAGCCAAGGCGCCAGCCTGGCCGACGCGATCGTCTCCAGCGCGCCGATGGTCAGGTGCCCGCTTGTCGAACCTGCCGCTGCCTGCACGGCCGCGCGCGCCTCGCCGTCGAGCCGCAACAAATCCTCGGCGATCGGCTGCAGCGCTAGGCCTGCCGGCGTCAGCTCGAGACCGGACTTCGCGCGCGTGAACAGGGCAGCGCCAAGCTCGGCCTCGAGCGCCAGGATCTGGTCGCTGACGCTCGATTGCGCGAGGTGGACCACTTCTGCGGCGCGCGTGATGTTGCGGCTCCGCGCCACCGCAAGGAAGGTTTTGAGCAGTCTTGGATGCATCGTGTGGCTGACGCGCTATTGCAGCTGCGGTTTCTTCAGAAAACTGCCGCGGTCGGCGGACTTGACGCGCAGCCAGGTTTCGCGGCCGTCGCGCAGCACCCGCATCGGAATCTCGGCACCGGCCGAGCCGCTCTCCCACAGCTTGCGATAGAAATCGGCGAGTCCATCGACCGCGCCGTCGCGGATGTCCGAGATGATGTCGCCCTGGCGCAGGCCAGCCTTGGCCGCCGGACCGCCTTCGGTCACGCTCATCACCACCACTCTGCCATCGCTTTCGGCCGACAGGGCGCCGAGCCATGGACGCGGCGGCTTGGCCACCTGGCCGCGCGTCAGGAGATCGTCGAGTATGGGCGGCAACAGATCGATCGGCACCACCATGTTGATATCGGCGACCTCGCCATTGCGGCTCATCTGCAGGCGCAGCGAACCGATGCCGAGCAGCGAGCCATCGGCGCCGAACAGCCCGGCACCGCCCCAGGACGGGTGCGCCGGCGCAATGAAGATCGCCTCGTCGAGCAGATACTCCCAATAGCCGGCGAATTCCTGCTTGGTGACGATCCTGGCCTGCACCGACTGGCCGATGCCGTCGGCCAGCACCACGGCGTCGCCGATCCTGGCCTTGCCGGCATCGCCCAGCGCCACCGCCGGCAGGCCGAGCGGCGCCAGCGCCTGCACCAGGCCGAAGCCCGATTCCTGGTCATAGGCCAGCGCGTGCGCGGGGATGACGCGGCCGTCATGGCTGGTCAGCCAGACCTCTTCCGCTTCGGTGATGAGATAGCCGATGGTCAGCACCAGCCCGTCATTGCGAATGACGACGCCGCTGCCTTCCCTGAGCGTGCCGAGCGCCCCGGCCGTAAAGGCATCTTCGGGAACAGTGGCCCGCACGGCCACGACCGAGCGCAGATTGGGATTGATGGTCATGCTTTTGTCCTGGGTGGGCTTTGGCGACATCTTCTATAGGTATGCCACGCAGGAGAAGGCGCAAGGGTAAGGAAGAGCCCAATTGCCGATGTTGGCACTGCGGGCATCGATAATAGTTCAACGCAAGTTGAACTTACACATCCGCAGCCCTAGTTAATGGCGACCTGCCATCCTTCCCCGACACGAGGCCACGAAATGACCGACTACACACCGCCGAAAGTATGGACCTGGAACAAGCCGAGCGGCGGAGCCTTTGCCAGCATCAACCGGCCGATCGCCGGGCCGACGCATGACAAGGAACTGCCTGTCGGCAAGCATCCGTTGCAGCTCTATTCGCTGGCGACGCCGAACGGCGTCAAGGTCACCGTCATGCTGGAAGAGCTTCTGGCGCGCGGCCACAAGGGTGCCGAATACGATGCCTGGCTGATCCGGATCAACGATGGCGACCAGTTCGGCAGCGGCTTCGTCGAGGTCAATCCAAACTCCAAGATTCCGGCCCTGATGGACCACAGTGGCACCACACCGGTGCGCATCTTCGAATCCGGCTCGATCCTGGTCTATCTCGCCGAAAAGTTTGGCGAATTCCTTCCGACCGAACAGCCGGCCCGCGCCGAGGTGCTGTCCTGGCTGTTCTGGCAGATGGGCTCGGCGCCGTATCTGGGCGGCGGCTTCGGCCACTTCTACGCCTATGCGCCGGAAAAGTTCGAATATGCCATCGATCGCTTCTCGATGGAGGTGAAGCGTCAGATGGACGTGCTCGACCGCCGGTTGGCCGAGACTGAATATCTCGGCGGCAAGGACTATTCCATCGCCGACATGGCGGTGTGGCCCTGGTATGGCGGGCTTGCACTCGGCCGCATGTACAATGATTTCG
>NZ_RZPL01000714.1:0-2849 GCF_004022805.1 Mesorhizobium sp. M7A.F.Ca.CA.002.04.1.1
GAAGCGGGCATGCTGGCCGGATTTGACCGCACCGATGTCGGCCTCGTCGACCGCCGCCACCAGTTCCATGTTCCTGAGATCGGCGGCGATGATGAACAGCACCGGCGCCTGCAGCGAGGAGGCGACCGTCTGGCCGGGATCGACCGAGCGCGTCAAAACGATGCCGTCGATCGGCGCATAGATTGTGCTCTTGGCAAGGTCGGTCTGCTGCGCCTTGAGGTCGGCCTGGGCGATGGCGAGGTTGGCCTGCGCACTGTCGAGAGCTGCCTTGGAACGGTCGCGCGTGGCGGTTGCCGCTTCAAGCGACTGGTCGGTCGCCATGCCGCGCCTGGTCAGTTCGGCGGCGCGCACCAGCGCCTTCTCGTTTTCGGCCAGCGTAACCGTGGCGTCCTCGACATTGGCGGCGGCGGCCTTGGCCGAAGCTTCGGCGCGCTCGATCTGGACTTCGAGTTTCACCGTGTCGAGTGTCGCCAGCACGTCACCCTTCTTGACCTGCTGGTTCTCCTCGGCCGAGACCGAGCGGATGATGCCGGACAGTTCGCTTGAAATATCGACCTGGGTGAGTGGCTGCAACGTGCCGGTCGCCGACACCGCGACGGTGAGGTCGGCCTTGGCGGCAGGCACTGTGGTGTAGTCAATCCTGGCCGGCGAGCCCGCATACCATTGATAGAGGCCAAGCGCGGCGGCGAGCACGATCAGCGCCAGCAACGCATAGAGCCACCCACGACGGCGCGATCTGCGCCGGCCTGTCTGGTCGAGCCCAAGCGCCGTCTCGATGGCGGAATCCGATTCCGTCTTTGGCAGATTGACAATCTGGTCCACGCTGGACCCCTATAATGCGCAATGTCCCTATCTGTGCACAGATCAGGCTTACCGGTTCAAATATCAAATTAAATTTCGCCCATGTTGGGATTGAGGCAGGAATGAAAACCCGGAATTACTTGCTTTACGATGTGTTTACGACCGAGCGACTGGCCGGCAATCCTTTGGCCGTCGTGCTCGACAGCAAGGGATTGGACACGGCCGCGATGCAGGCCATCGCGCGCGAATTCAACCTGTCCGAATCGGTGTTCGTCCTGCCGCCGGCCAATCCCAAGCACAAAAACCGCATCCGCATCTTCACGCCCGACTATGAAATGCCGTTCGCCGGCCATCCGACGGTCGGCGCCGCGATCGCGCTGGCCGAACTGGCGGAAGAGGGCGGCGCCGGCATCTTCGTGCTGGAGGAAAACATCGGTCCGGTGCGGTGCGCCGTCAGCAAGCATGACGGCAACACTTTTGCCGAGTTCGACCTGGCCAAGCTGCCGGAGCCGCTGAAGCTCGATGCCGATCCGGAGGCGATCGGTGCCGCGCTTGGGTTGACGCCGCATGAGATCGGCTTCGAGAATCACCGCGTCGCGTTCTGGTCGGCGGGCGTGCCCTATGTCACCATCCCGGTTGCCAATCTCGAGGCGGCGGGTCGCATCCGGCTGGACAACCAGGCCTGGTCGGAACTGGCGCCGCGCAAGAGCGAATGGGCCTTCGCCAGCCCCTATGTCTACTGCCGCGAGACGGTGAACCACGAAAGCGCCTTCCATGTGCGCATGATCGTGCCTGGCACGCCTTCCTATGAGGATCCGGCGACCGGCTCGGCGGCAGCCGCCTTTGCCGGCGCCATCATGCATTTCGACGCGCCGACCGATGGCATTTCACAGCTGTGGATCGAGCAGGGGCTGGAGATGGGCCGGCCATCGCGCATCCGCCTCGAACTGACCGTGCAAGGCGGAAAACTGGCCTCGGCGCGCATCGGCGGCAACGCAATCAAGGTGGCGGAGGGCAAGCTGTTCGTTTGATCGAACGCATGCTCGGTCGATTTGTCGGGAAATGATTCCGGCAGGGCTGGACAGGACCGATGGTGGCGGCTATATGCCCGCCAACGCCGGTTTTTGCCGGCCGAGTGGGTGCGTAGCTCAGTTGGTAGAGCAGCTGACTCTTAATCAGCGGGTCCACAGTTCAATCCTGTGCGCACCCACCAAATTCCTAGAAGAGTTGGTGGAAAGACCCTGAAAGCGAGACGCGTTTGGCGCATCTCGGGCAAGGCTGTCCGACCGTGATTCTTCAAACGCGCTATCCGGATCTTGTGGCGATTTAGCCGAGTTGAAAAATGCGGCTCAGAAACCGGCCGAATCGAAAAGCAAGGCTCTTTTCCCCGGCTGCAGCATCGCTGGCGCCAATTCCGTCTTTTCCCCCGGAGAAATCGCTGATGGGCCACCAGAAGAAGACCAGGAAGACAACGAAAATGCCGGTGTCGATCGGGCCATGACTTGAATAGCTGCTGTGACGGAACACAACAGCGACCGCCCCGGCGATAACACCGCAGCTGCGGCAGGATGAAATTTCTTCATCCACAAAAATCTATTTGAGAATCGCCGTTACGGTAAGATGCCTCCTTTGTCGTGACAACGGCATCTTTGTCGGCCGATACGGGGAATGAATAATTACTTCTCCGAAACGCCAGCCTCGGCAAAACTCGCCATGCGGGCATGGCACTCCAGCGCCGAGCGGACGATGTTGACGGCGAGGCAGGCGCCGGAGCCTTCGCCGAGCCGCATGCCGAGGTCGAGCAGCGGCGGCAGGCCGAGCGCTTCGAGCAGGCCGCGATGGCCTGACTCAGCGGAGACATGGGCTGCGATGGTGTGGGCGAGGCCGGTCGGGTGCAGCTTCGACAGCGGGGCTGCGGCGGCGGTGCAGACGAAGCCGTCGAGCAGCACGGGTATGCCGAGATGTCGGGCGGCGAGCGTGGCGCCGAAGATGGCGGCCAGTTCGCGTCCGCCGAGCACGGCAGCGATAGCAAGCGGGTCGGCGAGGGC
>NZ_RZPL01000715.1:0-2846 GCF_004022805.1 Mesorhizobium sp. M7A.F.Ca.CA.002.04.1.1
GCCAAACACCTTGGCCCATGCCGAATAGGGGAAGCTTTCCAGCGGCGCGCCCCAGGAGACGCCGGCGTTGTTGACCAGAATGTTCAGCCGTTCGGTGCGCGATTTGACCTCGGCGACGAGTGCGGCGATGCCGGCTTCGCTGGAAACGTCGCCGACGAAGCCGTCGGCCCGGCCCGGTGCACCAAGCTGGTTCAACTCTTCGGCGACCTTGATACAATCCTCGCCCTTGCGCGACGCGATCATCACGCTGGCGCCGGCCCTGACCAGCGCGGTCGCCGCCATGCGGCCGATGCCGGTCGCCGCACCCGTCACCAGCGCGGTCTTGCCGGCCACCGAAAACAGTTCGTCCAGATAGCTCATCACAATTCTCCGCGCTCGGCATGCGGGCAAACAGTTCGTTGACAAGGCTATCCGAAGTACGGTCATCCTTGCCACTGACAAAATGCCTGGCGTGTATGAAGGGTTAGCGACCGATGACGGAGATGAATCTCGGCATGACCGAGCGGCTGAAGCCAATCCACGCGCGCGTCGCGGCCATGGTGCGCGACGAGATCATGCCGCTCGACCATGAATTCCTCAGCGAAGTGGGCAAGGCAGGCAGCCGCTGGGTCTACAGTGCGCGTCAGAGCGAGATCCTCGAAGGGCTGAAGAAGACCGCAAGAGAGCGCGGCCTGTGGAATTTCTGGCTGACCGGCTCGGAACGCGGCTATGGCCTTTCCACTGTCGAATACGCCTATCTGGCCGAAGAGATGGGCAAGGCGCATCTCGGCGCCGAGACCTTCAACTGCTCGGCGCCCGACACCGGCAACATGGAGGTGCTGGAGCGATACGGCTCGGCCGACCACAAGAAAGCATGGCTGGAACCGCTGCTCGACGGCAATATCCGCTCGGCCTATCTGATGACCGAGCCGGATGTCGCTTCATCCGATGCCACCAACATTGCCATGCGTTGTGAACGCCACGGCGGCGACTATGTGCTCAATGGCGAGAAATGGTGGGCTTCGGGCGCCGGCGATCCGCGCTGCGCCATCTACATCGTCATGGTCAGGACCGGGGGCGATGACGAGCCGCAGCACCGCCGCCATTCGATGATCCTGGTGCCATCAGACACCAAAGGCGTGACCAAGGTGCGGGCCATGCAGGTCTATGGCGATGACGACGCGCCGCATGGCCACATGCATCTTCGCTTCGACAATGTGCGCGTACCGGCGTCGAACCTGATCCTCGGCGAGGGCAGGGGGTTCGAGATCGCGCAAGGGCGGCTCGGTCCCGGCCGCATCCACCACTGCATGCGCGCCATCGGACAGGCCGAGATGGCGCTCGAGATGCTGTGCCAGCGTTCCGTGCGCCGCGAGGCCTTCGGCCAGAAGCTGGCAAAGCTCGGCGCCAATTTCGACATCATCGCCGAATGCCGCATGGAGATCGAGATGGCGCGGCTGCTCTGCCTCAAGGCGGCGTGGATGATCGACCAGGGCGATGCGCGGGCCGCTGCTCCCTGGATCAGCCAGATCAAGGTGGTCGCACCGCGCGTCGCGCTCAAGGTCACCGACGAGGCGGTGCAGATGTTCGGCGCGCAAGGCATCAGCCAGGACACACCGCTGGCGCGGTCGTGGACGCATCTGCGGACCTTGCGCCTTGCCGACGGGCCGGACGCCGTGCATCGCCGTCAGGTGGCGCGGACGGAGTTGAGGAAATACACGCAGGAGAAGGTTTGAGCGCCGGCATCGTCATGCGGGCGCGACTCGAGGCTCGAGCGAGGAGTGTTCCGATGACCGTCCCATCCGAAATGAAGGCGCTGCTGCTTGTCGGCGATGGCTACACCAGGACGCGGAGCGGCAGTGTGCTGGAGGCGATGGAGCCCTATCTCGAGCCGGGCAGCATCGCGGTGCCGACACCGGGCCCCAGCCAGGTGCTGATCAAGGTCAGCCTCGCCTCGATCAATCCGTCCGATGTCGCCTTCGTCAAGGGCCAGTACGGCCAGCCGCGTGCCAAGGGCCAGCCGGCCGGTTTCGAGGGTGTCGGCATTGTCGTCGCCAGCGGGGACGAGCCCTATCCCAAAAGCCTGATCGGCAAGCGCGTGGCCTTTGCCACCGGCGTCACCAACTGGGGCTCGTGGGCCGACTATGCCGTCGCCGAGGCGGCTGCCTGCATCCCGCTGCTCGACACCGTTCGCGACGAGGACGGTGCGGCGATGATCGTCAACCCGCTCACGGCGCTCGCCATGTTCGACATCGTCAAGGAGGAAGGCGAGAAGGCCTTCGTCATGACCGCCGGCGCCAGCCAGCTCTGCAAGCTGATCATCGGCCTGGCCAGCGAAGAGGGTTTCCGGCCGATCGTCACCGTGCGCCGCGACGACCAGATCGCGGCTCTGAATGCGCTTGGCGCGGCGCACGTGCTCAATGAAAGGGCGCCGGATTTCAAGGCGGCGCTGCGCGAGGTGATGAAGGCCGAACAGCCGCGCATCTTCCTTGACGCGGTAACCGGGCCGCTTGCCTCCGCCATCTTCGACGTCATGCCGAAGCGGTCGCGCTGGATCATTTATGGGCGGCTCGATCCCGAAGCCACCGTTATCCGCGAGCCCGGCCAACTGATCTTCCAGCACAAGCATATCGAAGGGTTTTGGCTGAGTGAGTGGATGCGCCAGTTCCGCGACCGTCGCGGCCCGGCGATCCTGGAAGCGCAGAAGCGTTTTTCCGATGGGCGCTGGTCGACCGACGTGACGGCGGTGGTGCCGCTTGCCGAAGCAATGGCGCGGCTGCCAGCCGAACTGGCCAAACCCAACGGCAAGGTGTTCATCCGGCCTTGAACGAAAATGGCTGGCGAGCGAAGTCCAGTTACTGCAAAAA
>NZ_RZPL01000716.1:0-2836 GCF_004022805.1 Mesorhizobium sp. M7A.F.Ca.CA.002.04.1.1
GGACAAGAGCGCGGAAAAATACGTCGAACTCTATCGTTCGCTGCTTTCGAAAAGGGTTGCCTGAAGCATGATACGGACCGTTCCCACCAAGCCTTATTCCGACCAGAAGCCCGGCACGTCGGGCCTGCGCAAGAAGGTGCCTGTCTTTCAGCAGGAGCACTATGCCGAGAATTTCATCCAGTCGATCTTCGACGCGCTCGACGGTTTCAAGGGCAAGACCCTGGTGATCGGTGGCGACGGCCGCTTCTACAACCGCGAGGTCATCCAGAAGGCCATCGCCATCGCAGCCGCCAACGGCTTCGGCAAGGTGATGGTCGGGCAGGGCGGCATCCTGTCGACGCCAGCCGCTTCGCATGTCATCCGCAAATACAAGACCTTCGGCGGCATCATCCTGTCGGCCAGCCACAATCCGGGCGGCCCGCATGAGGATTTCGGCATCAAGTACAATGCCGGCAATGGCGGCCCGGCGCCGGAAAAGCTCACCGACGCGATCTTCGAAAAGACCAAGGCGATTTCGAGCTTCAAGATCGCCGATATCGATCCGATCGACATCGACACAACAGGCACGGTCAAGGCCGCCGGCATGACGGTCGAGATCATCGATCCGGTCGTGGACTATGCCGCGCTGATGGAAAGCCTGTTCGATTTCGACGCCCTGCGCAAACTCTTCAAGTCCGGCTTCCGCATGCGCTTCGACGCCATGCACGCGGTGACCGGTCCCTACGCCAAGGAGATCCTGGAAAACCGGCTCGGCGCGCCCAATGGCACCTGCCGCAATTTCAAGCCGCTGCCGGATTTCGGCGGCCATCACCCGGACCCTAACCTCGTCCATGCCAAGCACCTCTATGACGAGATGATGGGACCGGACGCACCGGATTTCGGCGCCGCCTCGGATGGCGATGGCGACCGCAATCTGATCATCGGCAAGGGCATTTTCGTCACCCCGTCGGATTCGGTCGCCATGCTCGCCGCCAATGCGCGTCTGGCGCCCGGCTACAAGGCCGGTTTGAAAGGCATTGCACGCTCGATGCCGACCAGTGGCGCGGCCGATCGCGTTGCTGAAAAACTCGGCGTCGGCATCTATGAGACTCCGACCGGCTGGAAATTCTTCGGCAATCTGCTCGATGCCGACATGGCGACGATCTGCGGTGAAGAGAGTGCCGGCACCGGCTCCAACCATGTCCGCGAAAAGGACGGCCTGTGGGCGGTGCTTTTGTGGCTCAACATCCTCGCCGCGCGTGGCGAAAGCTGCAAGCAGATCGTCACCGAGCACTGGGCGACCTACGGTCGCAACTACTATTCGCGGCATGATTATGAAGAGGTCGAGAGCGACCGCGCCAACGCGCTGGTCGACGAACTGCGTGCCAAGCTCGGCTCGCTGCCTGGCACCAGCGTGCGCGGCCTGAAAATCGCCAGTGCCGACGATTTTGCCTATCACGATCCGGTCGACGGTTCGATCAGCGAGCATCAGGGCATCAGGGTTCTGTTCGAAGGTGGTTCGCGGGTCGTCTTTCGGCTGTCCGGCACCGGCACGTCGGGCGCGACGTTGCGCGTCTACATCGAGCGCTACGAGCCGGACAAGTCTCGGCACGATCTCGACACCCAGGCCGCCCTTGCCGATCTGATTGCCGCGGCTGACGATATTGCCGGGATTCACAGCCATACCGGCCGCCCCAAGCCGAGCGTGATCACTTGAGAGTGGCTGCGCGCGTTTCACCTTCTCCCCTTGTGGGAGAAGGTGGCCGAGCGAAGCTCGGTCGGATGAGGGGTGCTCCAGCTTGGCGCAAACCGATGTCCAGATCACTAACGCCGCGTTCCTTTCAACACCCCTCATCCGTCTCGGCGCTGCGCGCCGATCCACCTTCTCCCGCGAGGGGAGAAGGTGAGGCGCGGGCATGACCCAGCTCGGCGCCACAGTCACCCGCGAAGGCATCCGCTTTGCCGCCTGGTCGCAGGCCGCCCGTCGGCTTTGGGTCTCGATCTTCGACGAGCAGGGCATGCGGGAAATCGAACGGCTCGAACTGCAGCGGGAAGGCGAGGGCGTCCACGCGCTGTTCGTTGCAGGTCTTGGCTCCGGAACCCGCTACGGTTTCCGCGCCGACGGGGACTATGCGCCGGAGCATGGACTGTGGTTCGACCCCGACAAATTGCTGACCGATCCCTACGCCGTCGAGATTGACAGGCCTTATGCCTATGACTGGCGGCTGGCCGATCGCCGGGGCGAGGGGGGCGATACCGCGTCGCTGATGCCGAAGGCGATCGCGGCTGCGCTACCGAAGCCTGTGCAGGCTGCGCCGCCGCTCTTCCGCGCCGGCGGCCTGGTCTACGAAATTCCGGTGCGCGCCTTCACCATGCTGCATTCGGACGTTCCCGAAAAATTGCGCGGAACAGTCGCCGCACTTGCTCAACCGGCGATCGTCGAGCACCTGAAAAAACTCGGCGTTGGCGCGGTCGAATTGATCCCGGTGACCGCGTCGATCGACGAACGGCATCTGCCGCCGCTCGGGCTGCGCAACGCCTGGGGCTACAATCCCGTGACGTTCATGGCCCTCGATCCGCGCCTTGCGCCGGGCGGCATCATGGAACTGCGAAACACGGTCGCTGTGCTGCGCCAGGCTGGTATCGGCGTCATCCTCGACCTCGTCTTCAACCACACCGGCGAGAGCGACAGGCTTGGTCCCACGCTGTCGCTGCGCGGCTTCGACAACCAGGCCTACTACCGGCACACACCTGATGGCAGGCTGGCCAACGACACCGGTACCGGCAACACAGTCGCTTGCGACCATCCTGTGGTCCAGGAGATGGTCCTCGACACGCTTCGCCCTTTCGTCAGGGA
>NZ_RZPL01000717.1:0-2832 GCF_004022805.1 Mesorhizobium sp. M7A.F.Ca.CA.002.04.1.1
GCATTCCGGGAGATCGGCGCGACCATCGTCGGTCACCGCAATCTGCCGCGCGCCCTCGACGCGCGTGGCGCGTTCTATCTGCACAACTATCGCGAACAGCTTGGCGAGGCGCTGATGGAGGGGGTCGAGATCGTGTCGCCGACCAGGCTGGTCGACGATCACCTGCAACTCGACCTCGGCGGGCGCACGATCGAACTGCGGGCATGGAAGGCGGCGCACACCGACAACGACCTGACCGTATTCGATACCACGACCAGAACGCTCTTTGCCGGCGATCTGGTGTTCATGGGCTCCTTGCCGACGCTCGACGGATCACTGCTTGGATGGCTCCGCCAGATGGATGCACTCACCGCGATCGACGCCGCGCGCGTCGTTCCAGGTCATGGTCCTGTAACGGCCGACTGGCCACAGGCACTGGCGGGGGAGCGACGCTATTTCGAGGTTCTGGCGCGCGATATCCGCAAGGCGATCGCCGACGGAACGCCGCTGCGCGAAGCAGTCAAAACCGCAGGCGGAAGCGAACGGGACAATTGGCACCTGTTCGACGATTACAACGAGCGCAACGCAACGGCCGCATTTGCCGAACTCGAATGGGAATAGACGACGCCGACATGCGCCAGGCGGCCGTAAAGCACGGCGATTTGCCAAGGCGTCGCCAAAGGCTTATCCTCAACGCCAGCCTGGGCACCACCTCTCTTGCATTGGTGGAGGCATCGAAATGCAAAATCAAGCTTACTCGAGCCGGCAGCTCGCCTTGCCGCTCGCATCCGTTTTCACCGCGATCATCTTGACCATCGGCACGTTGCTCGGCTCCTCGGGAGCCGCCAACGCACAGCAAACAACCGCGTCCTCGGATAGAATCTGGCATGACTTGAAGGGCGACGTGTTCGGCGATCGGGCAATTCTGGTCGATACCGGCGTCGTCCGGATCGAAGCACCGAAGCGGGCGCAGGATGCCGCCATCGTGCCCGTCGATATCTATCTCGATCCAGCCAAGGCGCCAGACGGCATCAAATCCGTTACCTTGATCATCGATGCGAACCCTGCACCGGTGGCGGCAACGTTCCAGCTCGGCAAGGATGCCGGCGTGACGCATCTGTCGACGCGCGTGCGCGTCAACGACTATTCCTATCTGCGCGCCATCGCTGAGACGCAGGGTGGTCAACTCCATATGGTACAGACCTTCGTCAAGGCGTCAGGTGGCTGCTCCGCCCCTGCGGTCAAGAACCAGGACGAGGCCAACGCGACAATGGGTCAGATGAAGCTGCGCCAGTTCCCGCCCAAAGAGACGATGACCAAGACCGAGGAACTGCAGTTGATGATCCGGCACCCTAACAATTCGGGGCTGCAGCGGGATCCGCTGACCCAATATTTCATACCGGCGCATTTTGTCCAGAAACTGTCGATCTCCCAAGCCGGCCGGCCGATCCTCTCCATGGAAGGTGGAATATCGATTTCGGAAGACCCCAACTTCCGATTCGATTTCACCGTGCACGGCAATGGCGAAATCCAGGTTGAAGCGATCGATACGGACGGCAAAACATTTCGCAATCAGTGGCCGCTCGAGACAGCGGGACTCTGAAGTCTCGATATCTTGCGCTGGACTGCCGGGTGCTTGCCACTTGATCCCGAAAATGGAGCTCGTTCGGGAAGATCACGCCCGGGCAGAGGACGGAGCTCCATCCGGCTTCCGGATGGAGCAGGCTCTAAAAGCAGCGCACGTCGGCTTCCGACTGCGCGCGCTTCAATTCGGTACGGGCTGCCTTCGCCGGTGCGCTTTCGCGAAACAGCGCCGCGCTTTCGCCTGTGGTCAAAGACATGCTCTTGAAAGTCTCGGCTCTCTCATAGTGGTCGTAGGGAAGGATCGAGGCGATGACGTCGATCGAGCAGGAACAGCTTTCCAGCGCCTGACGTGTCTGGCCGTTCGTCTGCATGCAGCCGAGCACGTAGTCGGCGATCGTTGCTGTCGGGTAATCACCCGCGGCGCCCGCCGGGTTTGCGAAGGCCAGCGGCGCGGCAAGGAGCAGCGGCAAAGTCGAAAATCCAACATATCTGATCACGGGAAAACCTCCGGTTAGCCTAGGCGCGATGCGCCCAGTCGGGATCACCGTGGCAGTTGGCAACGTGCAGCAGAGTCAGTCAAGCGCCCATGGCTTCCGTATGCGACCAAAGGAGGAATGCGGGGCTTGTCGACCGTGGTTCCGCATGGCGGCTCCGTGGCCTGCTCCACGCCCCGACTCCAACGATCATCTCATGCTTGGCCCACTATCGATTCCCAATGGAGCACGCGCATGACCATGCCGAGACATCGAAGCGAATACCTCCAAATAAAATCAACGCTTAGGCGAAATGTAAAAATCAAAAAATAACTAAATTTTATGCGCCCCATCGTTATTTCGCGGTCATAAATACTTTATCTAACAAATACCGTCCTGCTTATTTTCTTATATTGCACCGCATCATTTACGATATTGCGGTGCAAAAACACCAGCAGGCTTTTTTGCTTGCCTAGCCTTTTACGATGACATAGCCTCACCCTGTTTCCGGCTTCAAGGGCGTCACCGTCATTAGGGAGCGGCGACAGTCTTTCGTAGGCCAAGGTGAGGTGGGCAGTAACGGTGCCCTCTGCACATCTGGCTTAGGTCGTGACACGCTGCCGGAAATATTTCCCCCCCGTGAATCGCTTGGGCAAGCCCTTGTGGGCTCAGCAAATGATTCATCACTATGAACCTCGGGAGGAATTCGGATGCGTGTACTTACGAAAGCTACCTATATTCTAACCACTGCGGCGTTTCTGTCGCTCGGCGCGGCCTATACGGCGTCGGCTAATGA
>NZ_RZPL01000718.1:0-2829 GCF_004022805.1 Mesorhizobium sp. M7A.F.Ca.CA.002.04.1.1
GGCCTGCGCCTGCTGTGCCTCTGGCGCCGGCTTCCCTTTCTGCCGCTCCGCCCAATCCTCCAGCCAGTCGCGGCTTTGCATCTCGATCAGCCGCGATGCGGTGCGCTCGAACTCGAAGACCTCCACGCCGCGCTTGGCGGCATAAAGCGCTTGCGGCGGCGCTTCGGCGCTCACCACCAGCCGCACATGATGGTCGTAGAGCGTGTCGATCAGAAGGATGAAGCGTTTGGCCTCGTTGCGCTTGCCTTCGCCGAGCACCGGGACGTGGTCGATGAAAATGGTTGAGAAGCGTCCGGCGATCGCCAGGAAATCGCGCGCGCCAAGCGGCTTTTCGCAGAGATCGGCGAAGGAGAACCGCGCCGCATCGCCTGCCGCACGCGGCACGATCACCTGCCGCCCTTTGAGGGCAATCGATGTCTCGGCGGTCGGCGCGTTGCGCGTCATGGCTTGCCAGGCCTCGTCGAGTAGCTGGTCCGCCGCCGCATCGGCCGGCGTGACATAGACCGGTGTCCGGGCGAGCTTTTCCAGCCGGTAGTCCTTGTCGGCATCGAGCGCCAGCACCTGTGTGTGCCGCTCCAGTATGCCGATGAAGGGCAGGAAAAGCTGACGGTTCAGCCCGTCGCTGTAGAGGTTTTCCGGCGCCACATTCGAGGTGGCGACCAGCACCACACCGCTGGCAAACAGCGCCGAAAACAACCTGGACAGGATCATCGCGTCGGCGATGTCGGTGACCGAGAACTCGTCGAAGCACAGCACCCAGGCTTGCTCGGCAAGGGCCTTGGCCACCGGCGGGATCGGGTCGTCCTGCTTGACGTCGCCGTTCTTGCGCGCCTGCCGGTGCTTCTGGATACGGTCCTGCACGTCCGCCATGAAGTCGTTGAAGTGGACGCGGCGCTTGCGCCGCACCGGCAGCAACTCGAAGAACATATCCATCAGCATGGTCTTGCCGCGACCGACGCCGCCATGGATGTAAAGGCCTTTGACGGCCTCATGCGTCTCGCGCTTGCGGGCGAACAGCCAGCCCAGCGCGCTCGACTTATGCGCCAGCCGCTTGGCCGAAATCTCATCGGTCAGCAGGTCGAGCGCCGCAACGATCCGTTCCTGCGCCGGATCGCGGTCGATCGTACCGGTTTCCACCAGATGCTCGTAGCGCTGCCTGACGGTCGCATGGGTCTGGAGGCCGTCACGCAGATGCATCGGTCACGTCATTTGTTTATGCATGTCGCTGTCCCGAAATCGGGGTCACTTCTGCGCGACACGCATTCGGAGGACTAAAGCGGTCGTGTCTGAACGGATTCAGACGACCCGCTTTAGATCTTTGTTTTCCCAAAACCGCGGTCACTTTTGGGCGACATGCATTAGCCTACCTTGTAAGCGAAATCGGCTGGCCGTTGGAAGTCTGGCCGTCGAATTTCGAGCCGCCCGAGGAATAGAGCCGCGCCAGCGCACCGCCACTCTCGTCATAGAGCGTCAGCTGCTTGCCGGCGACGTTCCACGACTTGACGCCGTCCATCGGCGCCGGGCAATGCAGCGGCCCAGCGCGGAAGCCGGCGCCGAATTTGGTCTGCGGTGTCGCCACCTTGCAGCTCTGGCCCGCAACGCTGGCGTTCCAGACACCGGCGACGCTGGCGGCAGTCACGTCCGAAGCGCCGGCCGGCGCCGAACCATCCGAAGGCAGCGCGGCGACCTGCGTGTTCGCAGGAGCGGTCGGGAATTGAGACGGGTCGGTGGTGCCGGGCGATGCCGGCGGCGGCAGTTGGTTCGCCGTCACCTTGCCGGCGGGCGCGGCCTCCAGCGGTGCCGGCTGCTGGTCATCCATCGAGGAGAAACGCGAGGTCGAACAGCCGCTCGCAACGAGCGCCGCCAGCGATACGGCCACCAGACCGGTTTTCGAAAAAGTCATTCCAACCTCCGTCGGATCCGGCTGGGGGGAAGCCGTCCGCACAATCTCACCCCCACCAAGATGGAGAAGGTGGCGAAATTTCAACCCGATATGGTTAAAATACAGTTTGCAGCAAGAATTGTTGCAAATTTATCGCAATCGCGGCGGCTGACCGCTTGTCGCGCGTCGCCTGGGGATCCGGTCAAAGCAGTGCAGCGCCGACATCGACGGTTGGACGCTTGCGCGAGCCGCCTTAGCGCCTATGTCTGGAAAACGAAACACCTGCCGGAGCCGCAAAATTGGCCGCGAGAAAGACAGCCGCCAATCGCTATTATAGCGGCCCGCCCAGCGACCATTTCGACGGCGCATTGTTCTTCAATCCCGACGGCCAGCCACCCGGCCGTTTCGCCGACCTGCTGAAATGGCAGTTGAATGGCCAGCGCTCGAAATGGCCGGCGAGCGATGCAAGCCCCTTTCCGCAGGCAAAGCCGGCGACAAGGGTCGAGGGCGCCGCGCTGGAAGTGACCATGGTTGGTCATTCCACCTTGCTGGTCCAGACGGCCGGTCTGAACATCCTTACCGATCCGGTATGGTCGTTGCGCGCCTCGCCGCTTTCCTTCGCCGGACCAAAACGCATCAATGCGCCAGGCATCGCCTTGCCGACCTGCCGCCGATCGACCTCGTGCTGGTCAGCCACAACCACTATGACCATCTCGACCTCGCCACGTTGAAGCGGCTGAAGGCCGGCCACGACCCGCTGGTGCTCACTCCGCTCGGCAACGACGCCATCATCGAAGCCGCCGTGCCCGGCATGCGACTGTCGGCGCATGACTGGGGCGACAGCGTCGAGATCGGCAATGGCGCCGCCGTCCATGTCGAGCCGGTGCATCACTGGTCGGCGCGTGGCGCCCGAGACCGGCGCATGGCGCTCTGGGCCGGCTTTGTCG
>NZ_RZPL01000719.1:0-2827 GCF_004022805.1 Mesorhizobium sp. M7A.F.Ca.CA.002.04.1.1
TGCCAAGGCAGCCAGGCTGCGCGGCGGTTGAGTGCCAGCACGCGGTTGTGCTCGATGATATCGGCGCCGCGCAGCCTGGCTGCCTTGGCATAGGCGTGCACGACGCCCGAGGGATCGATATGGCCTTCGCGCGCGGCATAGAGTCCACCCAGCATGCCATCGGTGTTGAGAATCGGGCAGCGCTGCTTGATCTCATCGACTCCGACCAGGTGGACATCGTCGATGCCCATGGTCTGGAAGATGCGGTATGACGCTTTCAACCATTCCCAGCGCTCCGGCGCGGAGGCGACCGAGATGCCACCGGTCATGTGCATGCCGATGCTCTGGCCCGATTCTTTCTCGACCTCGGAGAGCAGGTCGATCGTGTAGGCCTGCAGGGCGGCGATGTTGGGATCGGCGTTCAGCGCATGGAACCCGCCGGCCGCATGCCAACTCGACCCTGCGGTCAGCACCTCGCGTTCGATCAGCGCGACGTCGCTCCAGCCGAACTTCGCCAGGTGATAGAGCACCGAGGCTCCAACCACGCCGCCGCCGATGACGATCGCCCGATATTGGGATTTCATCCTGTCGCACTCCACCCAGCCAGTGTGGCGTACCCTATCGGTATTGTACATATGTGTCTAGAGGTTGGCGGACAGCGGAATGAGCGCCCGTGCGCCGCTCTGCGCCGATACGGCAGAGGGCTCCTCTGCTGCTGTCGGCAGCAACCGTGCTTGCTATTGGGCCGATGCACGACGCGAAATCGTCAGGCCGCGGCGGCCGAGCGGCCCGTACTATCGATTGCGCGAAAGCGTCTTCTCGACATAGCGCGAGAAGTCCTCGACATCCTCCGCCGGAGGCTCCTGGCCGGTGAAGCTGCGCAGATAACCGGCGACGTGAGGCAGGCGGCTGCTCATCGGCTCGTTGAGCTCAAGCGAGTAATAGCCGATCTGCATGAAATACAGCACGCGGGCCCGCACGAAGGCATCCTCCTCGTCGTAGCCGTGACGCATGAACATGTCGCGTATGGCGTTGACACGCTCCTCGTCGGCCTCGTCTAAGGCGCGCCTGATGGCGGGCGAGCGACGGGCCCAGGCCCTGATCGCGAAATCCAGCTGGGGGTCGAACAGCCTTTCGTCCACCCAGCATTCGAAAATGCTCATCACCCCGCGTATGACGGTGGCGGAAGGCCGCCTGGCGCGTTCCACGATGAATTTGGTATTCGTCTGCCGCCAGTAGTCCAGCAACTGATCGAGCAGATCCTGCCGGCTCTTGAAATACCAGTAGAAGCTGGAGCGCGACACATCGAGCTTCTGGCCAAGCGTCAGCACGCGGACGCGTTCGACTCCGTCAGAGATCAACGTTTCAAGCGCAAGCTTCAGCCAGTCTTCGCGAGTGGCCTTGATGTTGCCGGTGGCGCCGGCGCGCTGAATCGTCGTTTCGAGAGCTGCCATCGACACGACGCATGACATGCTGCCTCAGGCAAATCAAGGCTATGGACATAAGTGTACAGGATGAATCGGCCCAAGCGGATTGATGCACGATGGAGGTTGGCTGCATCGAGGCTCGATGGGGAATCGTCGTCGCCCGCCATCCGCGCGGCGCAGGCACGGGGATTTTTGTCGCGGCTGGCGGTTCACTGTTTGCTTTCCCGCGAGGCAATTGTCTGGCAAATACCAGTTCAGACAGATGCCCGCGCGGCCAACAAGCAGGAACATACGATATGACGCTGTTTCGAAAGAACCTCATCGATGGCGAGTGGGTCGGCGATGCCGGTTCGCGCAACATCAACCCCTCGGATACCGGCGACGTCGTCGGCGACTATGCCTCGGCGGGTGTCGAACAGGCCCAGCAGGCGATCGCTGCGGCCAAGGCAGCGTTCCCGGCTTGGTCCCGCTCCGGTCCGCTGGCGCGTCACGCGGTGTTGAAAAAGGCCTCCGACGAGATTCTGGCGCGCAAGGACGAGATCGGCCGCAATCTGGCGCGAGAGGAAGGCAAGACGCTGGCCGAAGGCATCGGCGAGACAATTCGCGCCGCCCAGATATTCGACTTCTTTGCCGGCGAAACGTTGCGTTTGACCGGAGAGGTCGTGCCGAGCGTGC
Organism: Mesorhizobium sp. M7A.F.Ca.CA.002.04.1.1; assembly: GCF_004022805.1. Classification (NCBI taxonomy): domain Bacteria; kingdom Pseudomonadati; phylum Pseudomonadota; class Alphaproteobacteria; order Hyphomicrobiales; family Phyllobacteriaceae; genus Mesorhizobium; species Mesorhizobium sp. M7A.F.Ca.CA.002.04.1.1. Next base: position 2,082 of record NZ_RZPL01000719.1, read on the forward strand.
GGCCGGGCGTCGGCGTCGAGATGACGCGCGAGGCGGTCGGCGTGGTCGGCATCATCACGCCGTGGAATTTTCCGATCGCTATTCCGGCCTGGAAGATCGCCCCGGCGCTGACACACGGCAACACCGTCGTCTTCAAGCCTGCGGAACTGGTTCCCGAGAGCGCCTGGACCATCGTCGACATCCTGCATCGCGCCGGCCTGCCGAAGGGCGTGCTCAATCTCGTCATGGGCAAGGGCTCGGTCGTCGGTCAGGCGATGCTCGACAGTCCCGATGTCAACGCCATCAGCTTCACCGGCTCGGTCGGCACCGGCAAGCGCGTCGCTGCGGCAAGCATCGAACACATGCGCAAGTTCCAGCTTGAAATGGGCGGCAAGAACCCGCTGGTCGTGCTCGACGATGCCGACCTCGCGATCGCCGTCGATTGCGCGCTCAATGGTGCCTTCTTCTCGACCGGCCAGCGTTGCACCGCCTCGTCCAGGCTGATTGTGGCTGACGGCATTCACGACCGCTTCGTCGACGCCCTCAAGGATCGCATGAGCAAACTGGTCATCGGCGATGCGCTCGACGCGCAGACCCAGATCGGTCCTGTCGTCGACGCGACGCAGCTGAAGCAGGACGAGGACTATATCGCCATCGGCGTCAGGGAAGGTGCCACGCTCGCCTTCGGTGGCGAGCGGCTCGACCGCAAGACGCCGGGCTTCTACCTGCAGCCGGCGTTGCTGACCGAGGCGACCAACGCCATGCGC
>NZ_RZPL01000071.1:0-12826 GCF_004022805.1 Mesorhizobium sp. M7A.F.Ca.CA.002.04.1.1
TTCGCTGATCGCGCAGAAGGTCAACGCCATCGCCATTTCGGCCAATGACGCCGACGCTCTGGTGCCGGTGCTGAAGAAGGCCATGGAACGCGGCATCACCGTCATCTCGTGGGATTCGGGCGTCGCCAAGGAAGGTCGCCAGCTTCACCTCAACCCGTCCGACACCGGCCTGATCGGCGAGACCATCATCAAGCTCGCCGCCGACCACCTGCCGGAAGGCGGCGAGGTCGCCATCCTGTCGGCCTCCTCGACCGCGACCAACCAGAACGCCTGGATCGACGCGGCCAAGAAGATCCTGCCGGAGAAGTTCCCCAAGATCAAACTCGTCGCCACCGTCTACGGCGATGACGATTCGGCCAAGAGCACCGACGAAGCCAAGGGCCTGTTGAAGTCCTATCCGAACCTGAAGGCGATCATCGCGCCGACCACCGTCGGCGTCGTTGCCGCCGCCCAGGTCGTCACCGACGAGAACCTGATCGGCAAGGTCAATGTCACTGGTCTCGCACTGCCGTCCGAGTTCAAGAAGTTCATCGACAACGGTTCCAGCCAGGCGGTTGCCCTGTGGAACCCGATCGACCTCGGCTACTCGGCCGTCTACCTCGCCCATGATCTGGCGGTGAAGAAGGAAGAGGCCAAGCCCGGCGCCACGCTGTCGATCGGCCGCGTCGGCAAGGTCACGCTCGACGACACCAACTCGGCTGCAATGGCTCCGCCCTTCCAGTTCGACAAGTCGAACATCGAAAAGTTTTCCAAGATCTATTGATCTGGAGTTCTCTAGAGCTGACGCGGCGGGGCTCACGTCCCGCCGCGGCTTTAAACGAACCTTGTTTCAGGGCTTGATACGACTATGGACACGACAGCCCAACACGGCGCGGTGAAGGAGCGGCCTCCGGCCCCGGCTCCACGCCTGACGCTGTCCGGCATCTCCAAGAGCTTTCCCGGCGTGCGCGCGTTGCACAATGTCAGCCTGTCGCTCTATCCGGGCCAGGTGACAGCGCTGATCGGCGAGAACGGCGCCGGCAAGTCGACGCTGGTCAAGATCATGACCGGCATCTACCAGCCCGACGGGGGCACGATCAGCATAGACGGCCACGCCGTCACCCTGCCCAGCGCGCATGCCGCCTTCGGCCATGGCGTCACCGCCATCCACCAGGAAACCGTGCTGTTCGACGATCTGAGCGTCGCCGAAAACATCTTTCTCGGCCACGCGCCACGCACGCGTTTCGGCACCATCGACTGGCGCACGATGCGCAAGAATGCGCGCGAAGTGCTGGACACCATGCATGCCGGCCATATCGACGCCGACGCGCGGCTGAAGGACCTCGGCATCGCCAACAAGCATCTGGTCGCGGTTGCGCGTGCCATGTCGATCGACGCGCAGATCGTCATCATGGACGAGCCGACCGCCGCGCTTTCCATGAAGGAGATCGAGGAGCTCTTTTTGCTGATCGAATTCCTCAAGAGCGATGGCAAGGCGATCCTGTTCATCAGCCACAAGTTCGACGAGATCTACCGCATCGCCGACCGCTACACGGTGTTCCGCGATGGCGAGATGGTCGGCGAAGGCCTGATCAAGGATGCCGGCCAGAGCCAGATCGTGCGCCTGATGGTCGGCCGCGCGGTCGATCACATCTTCCCGCAGCGCAAGGCCGAGATCGGCGCACCGGTGCTCTCCGTTTCCGGCCTGTCGCATCCGACCGAATTCAACGATATCGGCTTCGAACTGCACAAGGGCGAGATCCTCGGCTTTTACGGCCTTGTCGGCGCCGGCCGCAGCGAGGTGATGCAGGCGATATCGGGCATCACCCGCACCTCAGCCGGCACGATCACGCTGGAAGGCAAGACGATCGCGCCGAAATCGGCTGCGGATTCGATCGATGCCGGCATCGTCTACGTACCGGAAGAACGCGGCAAGCAAGGCGTGGTGATCGGCCTGCCGATCTTCCATAACGTCTCGCTGCCTTCGCTCAAGCGCACGTCGAAATCCGGCCTGCTGCGGCTGTCGGAGGAGTTCGATCTGGCCCGCTCCTACACCGAGCGACTCGACCTCAGGGCCTCTTCGCTCAGCCAGGATGTCGGCACGCTGTCGGGCGGCAACCAGCAGAAGATCGTCATCGCCAAATGGCTGGCGACGTCGCCCAAGGTGATCATCCTGGACGAGCCGACCAAGGGCATCGACATCGGCTCGAAGGCCGCCGTGCACGGCTTCATGGCCGAGTTGGTGGCGCAAGGCCTGTCGGTGATCATGGTGTCGTCCGAGCTGCCCGAAATCCTCGGCATGTCCGACCGTGTCGTGGTCATGCGCGAGGGGCTAGTCGCGGCGGTCTACGACAACAAGGGGCTGGACGCCGAGACGCTGGTTCGGACGGCAGCGGGGATCGCGGCATGAAGGCTTTCCTCAAATACCGCGAAATCTGGCTGGCTGCTGCCATCATCGTCTTGATCGGGCTGATCTCGACGCGTTTTCCGGCCTTCGCCGATCCGGCCAATCTGCGTCAGGTGTTCAACGACACCTCGATCCTGATGATCCTGGCGCTTGGCCAGATGGTGGTCATCCTGACCCGGTCGATCGACCTGTCGATGGCGTCCAACCTCTGCTTCACCGGCATGGTGGTGGCGATGCTGAACGCCGCGCATCCGGCGATCCCGATCCCGCTGCTGATCGTCATTGCGCTGGTCGTCGGCCTGGTGCTCGGCGCCATCAACGGCCTTTTGGTCTGGCGGCTGAACATCCCCTCGATCGTGGTGACGTTGGGCACGCTGACCATCTATCGCGGCGCCACCTTCGTCCTGTCCGGCGGTGCCTGGGTCAATGCCGACAAGATGAGCCCGGAGTTCATCGGCTTCCAGCGCGCGGCCTTCCTCGGCATTCCGGTGCTGTCGTGGATCGCCATCCTGGTCATTGCGCTGTTCTTCGTTGTGATGACACGCACCGCGCTCGGCCGCTCGATCTACGCAATCGGCGTCAACCCGACGGCGTCGGTCTATGCCGGCATCGATGTCGGCCGGACGAAATTCATCGTCTTCTGCATCTCCGGCATGATTGGCGGCCTGTCGGGCTATCTCTGGATCTCGCGCTACGTGATCGCCTCGGTCGAGGTCGCCAATGGCTATGAGCTCAACATCATCGCCGCCTGCGTCATCGGCGGCATCTCGATCGCCGGCGGCATCGGCTCGGTCGGCGGCGCGGTATTAGGGGCGCTGTTCCTCGGCATCATCTCCAACGCGCTGCCGGTCATCAACATCTCACCCTTCTGGCAGATGGCGATTTCGGGCAGCGCAATCATTCTGGCCGTCGTGCTCAATGCGCGCGGCGAGCGCCAGCAAGGCCGCATCATCCTCAGAAAGGTGGAGGCGTGACCGACAGCCCTGCCCCGCGCCACATTCCCGACCGGCTCGACAAGCCGCTGCGTTCGGCGATCTTTTCCTGGGAAGCGCTGCTGGTCGTGGTGGCCGTCGCCATCTTCGCCATCAACAGCTTCGCCTCGCCCTATTTCCTCGATCCGTACTCGCTGTCCGATCTGGCCTTCAATTTCACCGAGAAGGGCCTGATCGCCTTCGCCATGGCGCTGCTGATCATCTCGGGCGAGATCGATCTGTCGGTGGCCGCCATCATTGCGCTGGCGTCGACCATGATGGGCATGGCGGTGCAGGCCGGCGCCGGCACGCCAGTGCTGGTGGCAATCGGCATCGTTGTCGGGCTCGGCTGCGGCGCCTTCAACGGTCTGCTGGTGACAAGGCTCGGCCTGCCCTCGATCGTCGTCACCATCGGCACGATGAGCCTGTTTCGCGGCATCGCCTTCATCATCCTCGGCGACCAGGCCTACAAAGGCTATCCCTCAAGCTTCGCCTTCTTCGGCCAGGGCTATGTCTGGTGGGTGGTGTCGTTCGAGCTGGTGCTGTTCCTGATCGCGGCTGTCGTCTACTGGTTCCTCTTGCACCGCACGAGTTTCGGCCGACGCGTCTTCGCCATCGGCAACAATCCGGTCGCTGCGCAATTTTCCGGCGTGCGCGTCGGCCGCACCAAGTTCATCCTGTTTTGCCTGACCGGGCTGATGTCGGGCATCGCCTCGGTGCTGATCACCTCGCGCCTCGGTTCGACGCGGCCCTCGATCGCGCAGGGTTATGAACTCGAAGTCATCACCATGGTGGTGCTCGGCGGCGTCAGCATCCTCGGTGGCGCCGGCAGCATTCTGGGCGTCGTGCTCGCCGCCTTCATCATGGGGCTGGTGACCTTCGGGCTCGGCCTGCTCAATGTGCCGGGCATCGTCATGTCGATCTTCATCGGCCTGCTGCTGATCATCGTCATCGCCTTGCCGATCGTCTGGCGGCGGCTGCGCGGAGGGCGTTGATGGCCGAGAAATACGCGTTCAAGATGAAGCTGAAGCCCGGCATGAAGGCAGAGTACAAGAAGCGCCATGACGAGATCTGGCCGTCGCTGGTCGCGCTGCTGAAGCAGGCCGGCGTCTCCGATTATTCCATCCATCTCGACGAGGAGACCAATATCCTGTTCGGTGTGCTGTGGCGGCAAGACGACCACCGCATGGACGAATTGCCCGGGCATTCGGTGATGCAGCGCTGGTGGGCCCACATGGCCGACATCATGGAAACCAGGCCGGACAACGAGCCGGTGGCCGTGAAGCTGGAAACAATGTTCCATATGGCATGACTGCGATGCGCCACATCGCCGTCATCGACATAGGCAAGACCAACGCCAAGGTGGCGCTGGTCGACCTCGCTGCGTTGAGCGAGGTGGCGCTGCGCCGCATGGCGAATGCGCCGGTGCGGCAGGCGCCTTACCCACATCACGATGTCGAGGCCTTGTGGGCATTCATCCTCGAAAGCCTTGCCGGCCTCAACCGCGAACAGCGCATCGACGCCATTTCGATCACCACCCATGGCGCGACCGGCGTGCTGGTCGACGCGGCGGGTGAACTGGTGCTGCCGGTGCTCGACTATGAGTTCGACGGCCCCGACGGGATGGCCGAGGATTACGACGCGATCCGCCCGCCTTTTGCCGAGACCGGCACGCCGCGCCTGCCGCTCGGCCTCAATCTCGGAGCACAATTCTTCTGGCAGCAGAAGAGCTTCCCGGCGGAATTCGCCAGGGCCGCGGCGCTGCTGATGTACCCGCAATACTGGGCCTTGCGCCTGACCGGCATCGCCGCCAACGAGGTCACCTCGCTCGGCTGCCACACCGACCTGTGGAACCCGTGGACAGCGGATTTTTCATCCCTGGTCGAGAGGCTGGAGTGGCGAAGCCTGACGGCGCCGGTGCGGCCAGCCGGGGACCGCCTCGGCCCGATCCTGCCCGCTGTTGCGGTGCGAACCGGACTCGATCCGCAAACGCCGGTGTTCTGCGGTCTGCATGATTCCAACGCGTCGCTGCTGCCGCATCTGCTGTCCGACAAACCGCCTTTCTCGGTGGTCTCGACCGGCACCTGGGTGGTGTCGATGGCGGTCGGCGGCAAGCAGATTGTGCTGGATGCGGCGCGCGACACGCTGGTCAATGTCAACGCGCTCGGCGATCCCGTTCCCTCTGCGCGCTTCATGGGTGGCCGCGAGTTTTCGGTGCTGACAAAGGATCAGCCGGAGCCGTGGACCGAGGATGATGTCGGCGCCGTGCTGGCGCGAAAGATGCTGCTGCTGCCGTCGACCCAGCAAGGTTCGGGGCCGTTCCCGCACCATGCCGCGGCATGGCTCAACGCCGACGGCATCAACAAAGGCCAGCGCTTTGCCGCCATCTCATTCTATCTGGCCCTGATGACGGCGACCTGCCTCGACTTGATCGGTGCCGACGGCCCGACCACGGTCGAAGGCCCCTTTGCCCGCAACCGGCTCTTTGTCGGCATGCTGGCGGCAGCCACGGCGCGCGCCGTGGTTGCGTCGGAGGCCGCCACCGGCACCAGCATCGGCGCGGCGCTGCTGGCATGCGATCGGCCGGCGACGCACGGCAAGGGCGAAAGAATAGAACGGCCTATAGACCCAGCATGGGTCGACTATGTCAGCGCATGGCGGGCGGCAGTGGAAGTGCAGGGCTGATCAGAGAATCCGTTTGCCGAAGGCAGACATGACGAAGTTGACCGCGTCGGTGCCGATCCGCGGCTCCAGATCCGCCGTCAGGCCCGAAACATCCATCGACAGCAAGCCGCCGGAGAGCGCGATCGCCTCCATCGCCTGATGTGTTTCGCGCACGGTCAGCCCACCGGAGCCCGCAGCCCAGCCGGCGAATTCGGTCGCGGTCGGCGAATAGCTGACATGAAAGCCTTGCGTGCCTGATGTGGCGATACGGATCGCTTCATGCATCAGGTCGCGCATGCCCATGGCGTCGATATCGGTCATGGTGAAGGCGGAGACGCGCGAATCCTTCAGCACCCGCGCCTCGGCCGGATCGGCGTGGCGCAAGCCGACGATGACGACATTCTCCGGCGACAGTTGCGGCTGCAGGGCGCCCGCCTTGTGGTCGAGGCCAAGCGATCGCGCCAGGACCGAGCCTTCCGGCAGGTCGATGCCGTCCTCGTCCTCAGGCATCAGGGCGGCGATGGAATCGATCCAGATCAGGCCGAAGGAATGCGTGGCGCGCGCCGTTGCGGTCAGAGCCTTATGCGCGACGCGACGGTCGGTGCCGGCGGCCAGCCGGATCAGCCCCGATGGCGGCCGCTCGACATCGGCGAGTTCCACGACATCGAAATTCATCGCCTCCAGCCGCGCGCCGGTGCCTTCCCGGGCCAGGATGCCGGCAGCCCCCGGCCCGGCGGAGATCTGCACCATCTTGCGGCCGGAAAAATCCTCGACATCGTGCATCGGGGCCTTCTCGACATATTCCGAGGTCATCGCCAAAAGCATGGCGCCATAGCTCATGCGGAAGGCGACGCGGTCGCCGACGGCCAGCGGCGGGTCGGCATCGGCGACATCCAAAAGCAGATGGTCGCTGGAGGCGCCCAGCACCCGGATCCCCCTGGCGATCGGCGTCAGCCCCTCGACCAGCACGTCCTCGCGGCCGATATTGGCGATGGCGCGCAGCCTATCGCCCTCGTCGGGGAAGACCGGCTGGTTGCCGAAGGCGTCGTAGCCCGATTGGCCGATCGGCCGTGACGGCTTGAGCTTGACCTCGATGATGTCGCTGGTCAGCCGGCAGGCATCGGGCTCGAGCTCGGCCCATGGCACATCGCGGAAGGTTTCGACGCCACCTTGCAGGATCGCCTCGCCGACGCGCAGATTGTTGATGCCGGCCGGAAGCCTGCCTTCGAGCAGCAGCGGCAGCGACGACGAGGCGCCGCCGGAAATCACGTCGAGGCTTTTGCCGGACAGGCGCTCGGTCTTGTAGGCATGGGCGACGAGCTGCCCAAGGTTTTCCGGCGTCGGCATGATGGCGCCGAAGCAGCCGAGATTGGTGCCGATGCCGGCGATGCGCACGCCCTTGAACTGCAGGATCTGCTCAACCGTGGGGATCAGGTCGTTCGGCCAGATGCCTTCGCGGAGATCGCCGAGATCGATCATCAGCATGATGTCGTGGACGCGGCCCATGCGCTCGGCGATGCGCGAAACTTCGCGGATGGTGGCGAGTTCCGATTGCAGGCTGATGTCGACGGTGCGCACCACCTCCTCGACCCGCGCCATCGGCGGGCTGCGCAGCAGCATGATCGGTGCGTTGATGCCGCTGTCGCGCAGCCGGCGGATGTTCTCGAAACGCGATTCGGCGATGCCGGCGACACCGCCGCGCAGCATGGCGCGTGCCACTTGCGGCATGCCGCAAGTGCCCTTGGTGACGCCGAACACTTTTATGCCCGACAGCGCGCAGCGCTCGACGATGGTGCGCGCGTTGCGCTCGATGCGGCCAAGGTCGATGGCGACTTGCGGTCCCGACATCCTAGCCCCCGTAAACCAGCCCCTGCGGGTCGATCTCCGGCTTGCGGCCCGAAACGAGGTCGGCGAGGAATTTTCCCGAACCGCAGGCCATCGTCCAGCCGACATGGCCGTGGCCGGTGTCGAGATAGAGATTCTTGTAGCGCGCCTGGCCGATGACCGGCACCGAGTTCGGCATCATCGGGCGCAGACCCGCCCAGAACACAGCCCTCTTCTCGTCGAAGGCACCCGGGAAAAGATCCTTGCCGGTGCTGATGATCGTCTTGAAATCGGCGGGCTTGAAAGTGCGGTCGAAGCCGGTGAATTCGGCCGTCGAGGACATCCGCAAGCGGTTGCCCAGCCTTGAATAGCCGATCAGCCGGTCCTCGTCGGCGCCGCCCATGGTCGGTCCCCTGCTTTCGTCCTCCAGGGGAATCGTCGCGGTATAGCCTTTTACCGGATAGACAGGCAGGTCGATGCCGTAACGGCGCCCGAGCAGGCCGCTTTCCGGCCCCATCGAGATGACAACCGCATCGCCGGCGACCGGGCCGGCCGAAGTCATCACCGCGCGCACCCGGTCGCCCTCGATGTCGAGGCCTTCGACTGTCGTGCCGAACAGGAATTCGACGCCGAGCTTCTCGGCCGCATAGGCGGCCAGCCTGTCGACAAACTGCTTGGAATCTCCGGTCTGGTCGGTTGGCGAATAGACGCCGCCGGCAATCTTGTCCTTGACGCCGGCAAGGCCGGGTTCCAGCTCGACCAGCCGGTCGCGGCCGACGATTTCGATCGGCAGGCCGTGCTTGGCAAGATAACGGTAATTGTCGGTGCCGGTGTCGAGGCTCTTTTGCGAGCGGAAGAAATAGAGAATGCCCTTCTTGCGCTCGTCGTAATGGATGCCGGTCGCTTCCGAAAGCGCATTGATGCAGTCGCGCGAATAGAGCGCGAGCCTGAGCTTGATGTCGGTGTTGGCGCGCAGGCGCGCCACCGTGCACTGGCGCAGGAAACGCAGGCTCCAGGCGAGGAAATAGGGATCGAGGCGCAACCTGACCTTGATGCCGAGATCATGGTTGTAGAGCCCGCGCAGGAAGGTCTTCAAAGCCGCCGGCGAGGCCCAGGCGGTGGCGTCACCCGGTGACACCAGGCCGGCATTGGACTGGCTGGTGCCTTGTGCCGCCGCCGGATGGCGCTCGATCACCGTCACCTCATGGCCGTCGCTGGCCAGATAATAGGCGGCCGCCGTACCGACGACACCGGCCCCGAGCACCGTTATTTTCATGCCATCCCCCCAAGATCTCCTCGCGGCGCCGCGCGTCCGCGCCTTGCCGCGAACGCCTTCAATAGCGCTTCACTGCCCGGCTTGCGAGCCCTTGGGAGAACCCGGCTCAGCCGCGCGCGGAGTTCTTGCCGGTCAGGATGCGCTCCCAGGCGAGCGCATCGGCGACGATCTGGTCGAGATCGTCGCGTTGCGGGGTCCAGCCGAGCTCGGCGCGGGCGAGATCCGAATTGGCGACAACCGCCGCGGCGTCGCCAGGGCGGCGATCACCCATCTTCACCTCGAAATCATGGCCAAAGGCGCGGCGCACGCTGTCGATGACCTCCAGCACCGAATAGCCATGGCTGTAGCCGCAATTGGCGACGAGGCTCTGTCCCCCGGCGCGCAGCCGCTGCAAAGCCAGGCGATGCGCCGCCGCCAGGTCGCTGACATGGATGTAGTCGCGCATGCAGGTGCCGTCCGGCGTAGGATAATCGGTGCCGAACACCTGCATGAACGGCCGCTTGCCGAGTGCCGTCTCGCAGGCGACCTTGATCAGATGGGTTGCGCCCGGCGTCGACTGGCCGGTGCGGCCCTTCGGGTCGGCGCCGGCGACGTTGAAGTAGCGCAGCGCCGTATAGCGCAGGCCATGCGCGATCGACGCGTCGCGCAGCATCCACTCACTCATCAGCTTGGACAGGCCATAGGGCGATTCCGGCGCCAGGCGGGCGTCCTCGCGCACCGGCTCCAGCCCGGCGCCGCCGTAGACGGCGGCGGTCGAGGAAAAGATGAAATTGGGCACGCCTTCGCGCACCGCGGTTTCGATCAGCGTGCGCGTCTTCGAGGTGTTGTTCTCATAATAGCCGAGCGGGTCGGCGACCGATTCCGGAACCACGATCGAGCCGGCGAAATGAATGATCGCGTCGACCTTGTTCTCCCTGATGACCGCGCCGACCAATTCCTTGTCGGCGACATCGCCGACGACCAGCTTGGCCTCCGGCGCCACTGCCCATTCGAAACCGGTGGAAAGACGGTCGAGAACGACCACGCTTTCGCCGGCATCCAGCAGCTCCCAGACCATATGGCTGCCGATGTAACCGGCGCCGCCTGTCACCAAAACTGTCATCCGCGTCCTCGCTTATCCAAGATTTATCGGAAACTGTCTCAACCCCGCTCTACTGGAAAGCCCGCCGCATGGCCATTGGAACCCCCTGGTAACCGGCATTGCCGGCCAGTGGCATTGTCCTGAAACAAAGTTCATCCACATCAAGGGAATAGGCCACGATCCGCGGTCGTTAGGAACAGGTCCGGGGCGTGGCATTTTGACCAAAAAGGCCAGGTGGACGACCAACGGGCCAATGATTATGATCCCGCGCAAAAATTGGGAAGTCGACATGAACTATCAGCGGTTCTTCGAGGAAGCGATCGACCAGCTCCATGCCGAGCGTCGCTACCGCGTTTTCGCCGACCTCGAGCGGATCGCGGGCAAGTTCCCGCGCGCCATCTGGCGTTCCAATGGCCGTGCCGAGGAAATCACCGTCTGGTGCTCCAACGACTATCTCGGCATGGGCCAGCATCCCGACGTCATCGCCGCGTTCCAGAATACCGCTGGCAAGATGGGTTCGGGCGCCGGCGGCACCCGCAACATTTCCGGCACCTCGAACCCGCTGGTCGAGCTTGAGGTGGAGCTTGCCGATCTGCACGACAAGGAAGCGGCACTGGTCTTCACCTCCGGTTTCGTCTCCAACGAGGCCTCGATCTCGACCATCGCGAAGCTTTTGCCCAACTGCCTGATCATCTCGGACGAATTGAACCACGCCTCGATGATCGAAGGCGTGCGGCGTTCCGGCGCCGAAAAGAAGATCTTCCGCCACAATGACGTGGCGCATCTGGAAAGCCTTTTGCAGGCGGCGGGGCGCGAACGTGCCAAGCTGATCGTCTTCGAAAGCGTCTATTCGATGGATGGCGACATCGCGCCGATCAAAGAGATCGTCGAACTCGCCGAGCGCTACAACGCCATGACCTATATCGACGAGGTCCATGCCGTTGGTATGTACGGGCCGCGCGGCGGCGGCATCACCGAGCGCGAAGGCCTGGCCGACCGCATCGACATCATCGAAGGCACGCTGGCCAAGGCATTCGGCACGCTGGGCGGCTACATCACCGGCACCAGCGCTGTGATCGACGCCGTGCGCTCCTATGCGCCGGGCTTCATCTTCACCACGGCACTGCCGCCGGCGATCGCTGCCGCCGCGGCCGCTTCGATCCGCCATCTCAAGCGCTCGCAGGCCGAGCGCGACGCCCAGCAGCAGCAGGCCGCGAGAACCAAACACATCCTGTCGGCCGCCGGCCTGCCGGTGATGGATTCGCCGACGCACATCGTGCCGCTGCTGGTCGGCGATCCCGAGGCCTGCAAGATGGCCAGCGACCGCCTGCTCGGCGTGCACGGCATCTACATCCAGCCGATCAACTACCCGACCGTGCCGCGCGGCACCGAGCGGCTGCGCATCACGCCAACGCCGTTCCATTCCGATGCGCTGATCGCCGAATTGCAGGATGCGCTGGTCGAGACCTGGGATGCGCTCGGTATCCCCTACGGCTCCGCCGGTCGGCCTTCGGTGGCCAAGAGCGACCGCATCATTCCATTGCTGGTGCCCAAGTCAGGCGGCTGATGCCGTTTGGAACTCTACTCCGGCGGCCATCTGGCTCGCCGGAGCGATTTCAATTCGGGCTTCGTCAGCGGCTCAGGCGTTCTTCATCCACTTCGCCAGCCGGTGTGCCGCTTCCTCGATCTGGTCGAGACGGCGGTGGAAGCACAGCCGCAAAAACGCCTCGCCGCCGGGGCCGAAAGCGGTGCCTGGCGCCAGGCCGACATTGGCCTTGTCGACGATGTCGAAGGCAGCGGTGCGTGAATCGGTGATGCCCTCGACGGTGAAAAACAGATAGAACGCGCCCTGCGGCACCGTAAACCCAGCGCGGCCGGTGGCGCCGAGGATGCCGCAGACAAGGTCGCGCGCCTTGCGCGCCCGCTCCACCTGTTCGGCGACGAAGGCGTCGCCCTCGTCAAGGGCGGCGACCGCACCGCGCTGCATGAACTGGGCGACGCCGGAGCTCGAATACTGGATCAGGTTCTCGAACACCTGCTGCAAGCTCGGATGCGTCTTGATCCAGCCGACGCGCCAGCCGGTCATCGCCCAGTTCTTGGAAAAGGAGTTGACGTACAGGATACGGTCTTCCGCCGACGCTATGTCGAGGAAGGACGGCGCGCGGCCGTGGCCGTAGTGGAACAGTGAATAGATCTCGTCGGCGATGATCCAGAGGTTTTTCGCGCGCGCCAGAGCGAGGATCGCCTGCAAGGTCTCGTGATCGGCGGTCCAGCCGGTCGGATTCGACGGCGTGTTGATGAACAGCGCCTTTGTGCGCGGCGTGATCGAAGCGGCGATCTTCTCGACGTCGCAGGACCAGCCATTGCCGGAATGATCGAGCGTGACCGCGACTGGAACGGCTCCCGCTATCCCTGCTGCGGCATCGAAATTCGGCCAGGCCGGCGACAGGTAGACCACCTCGTCGCCGGCGCCGGCGAGCGCGTCGAGCGCCAGCTGGATGGCATGCATGCCGGAGCCGGTGACGATGAATTCTTCCTCCGGGAAATTCTTGCCGAAATGCCTGGCATAGTAACGGGAGAGTGCCTGCCTGAGATCGGGGATGCCCCTTTGCCAGGTGTAGAAT
>NZ_RZPL01000720.1:0-2820 GCF_004022805.1 Mesorhizobium sp. M7A.F.Ca.CA.002.04.1.1
AGAGAAGGTTCACCCCGTCGGCGATCAGGCTGTCGGCGATTGCGGCAACCTGATCCGCCGACATGCGCTTGCTGGCGCTGCCATGCGCCGCGATAATGATCAAGGGAGCATGCTTGCCGTCCGCAAGGCTCCTGGCCGCCGCTCGTGCGGCCGGGCTAGGCTCCAGCCGATGATCGAAAGGCAGCCGCTTGCCGGCAAGGCGTTCGATGAGGCGATGGTAGCGCCAGGCATTGTGCCCGGGTCGTGCTTCAGGCCTTTGGCCCAGGCGCCAGGAAAGGGCGAAAGCCGGAAAGTTTGCCTCATAGGCAATGCCGCGGCCGAGCAGTGATGCCGAGGCCTGAAGCAGCCAACGCGCCGAGATGCGGAAATCGACGACGGCCAATCGCCCCTTGCCCTTGCTGTGACCGGCGATCAGGCGCGCCAGCGGCGTCCGCACATTGATCGCATCGACCAAATGGCCGGCATGGCGATTGAGGCTATGTTCAAGGGATGACGACCGGGTGGTTCCGTAGACGATGAAACTATCGGGGAATGCCGTTCTGGCGGCGCGCAATGCCGGAATCCGGATCAGTCCGTCGCCGAACGCGTCATTGCGGGAATACAAGATAATGGTCTCGTACCGCCCTGATGGCATGGCTCGCTCCCCCCAGGAGCCTGGTGGTGATGGCGCCTGCTGCGCCGGCCGCCTTCGAGGTGCTTTAGGATTTCACCTCTTGCCTGTCAACGGAGCCTTGCCGCTGGATCCGGGCGTCCGGACGGCCGCAGTGCGCCACGACCAGTTCATCGCTGTCGTTGAAAACACTTCTCCCTTCGGCTGCGAAGCCAGCAGCTTCGTGGGTACGCTAGATTTAGCCGGAGAAGCGCGGCGCCAGTTCCTCGATGCGGCGGATCATCGCCTGAAATTCCTCCGAGATGCGCTGGTGCAGCTTGACCGCGATCTCGGGATATTCCTCCAGGATGCGGCGGAACATCTTGCGGCTGAGGCGCATCACTTCCGAATCGATCTCGGCCGAGGCGCTGGTCAACCGGTTGGTGTCGGCGATCAATGCCAGTTCGCTCAGGATCGTGCCGGGGTCTGCCGTGCCAATCGGGATGCGTTCACCATTCTGCTCCCGGTAGAGCACGATGCGCCCGCTGACAACGATATAGGCGGAATCGGCCTCGTCGTCCTCGCGATAGAGCTTGTGGTTGGCAATCAGCCTGGTGTTCTCGGCGCCAAAGGCGAGCAGGCGCAGTTGTTCCTGCGTGAAGCCCTCGAAGAGCCTCACGGCGGACAGAACGCGGATGTCGTCATCCAGCGCCATCTAGCTATGTCCCCGAACCGACAGTCCGACTCCTCCTCTGCGAGTTCGATCCAAACCACCCTCCAACTGGATCGTACCCGAAAGCGGCCCCGCCCGGCCGCTCATTGGATAATGAAAATGTTTAAGGAACCAGCTTGTAGCCGCCGCTTTCTGTCACAAGAATTTCCGCATTGGAAGGATCGCGCTCGATCTTCTGGCGCAGCCGGTAGACATGGGTTTCCAGCGTGTGCGTGGTGACGCCGGAATTGTAGCCCCACACCTCCTCGAGCAGCACGTCGCGCGTCACCACCTTCTGGTCGGCGCGATAGAGATATTTGATGATCGAGGCCTCCTTCTCCGTCAGCCGCACCTTGCCGCCGCGCGGGTCGAGCAGCAGTTTCTGGCTGGGCTTGAAAGTATAGGGCCCGACCGAGAAGGTGGCATCCTCGCTCTGCTCATGCTGGCGCAACTGCGCCCGAATGCGCGCCAGCAGCACGGCGAAGCGGAACGGCTTCGTCACATAGTCGTTGGCGCCGGCCTCGAGACCAAGAATCGTATCCGAATCGGTGTCGTGACCGGTCAGCATGATGATGGGCGCCTTGTAGCCGCCCTTGCGCAGGATCTTCACCGCTTCGCGGCCATCCATGTCGGGCAGCCCGACATCCATGATGAGCAGATCGATGAGGCCGCCGCGCGCTGCGGCGACACCTTTTGCCGCAGTCGATTCCTGCAGCACGTCGAATTCCTCGTAAAGGGATAATTGCTCGACCAGCGTGCCGCGCAGGTCGTCATCGTCGTCGACGATCAGTATGGTGCGTGAAGTCATGGATCAATCCGTTGTTTTGAAAAGAAAATTCAGTTGACCGCTGCCTGTTTATGCGGAAGCTGACCGGCGTAACAGCCGTTCACAGTGATTTGTTCCGTGGCACGATCATACAAGAAAAAACACGATCGCAATGCAGCCGGCGCAATTTTGCGAAAAGGGCTGCGTGTGCTGACCGTGCGGGCGAGGCCTGGGCATCCAAGCCAGGGCCTGCTGCAGGCCGGGAAAACGGTGTTTGCCTGTGCGCTGGGGCGCGGCGGCATCTCGGCCGACAAGCGCGAAGGCGACGGCGCCACGCCGCTGGCCGCGATGCGGATCCTGTCGGGGTATTTCCGGGGGGATCAGTTCTCCAGCGGCCGCAGGACCCGGCTGGCGATGACGCCGATCGGGCCCGATCTGGGCTGGTGCGAAGTGCCTGACGACCGCAACTACAACAGGCCGGTCAGGATTCCCTATGGCGCCAGCCACGAACGCATGCGGCGCGACGACAGGCTCTACGATGCCTGCCTGGTGCTCGACTGGAACCTGTCGCCGCGCCGGCGCGGGCGCGGCAGCGCCATCTTCTTCCATCTGGCGCGCCCCGGCTTCACGCCGACGCAAGGCTGCGTGGCTGTCACGGCGCAAACCATGGCGCGGCTGCTGCCGCTGCTGTCGGACCGGACGGTGGTGAGGGTGGTAAGATAGTAAGATAGTAAGATAGTAGGGGAGTAGGGG
>NZ_RZPL01000721.1:0-2816 GCF_004022805.1 Mesorhizobium sp. M7A.F.Ca.CA.002.04.1.1
GTCCTGCTCGTGCTTGCGGGTGATCGTCTCGCGATAGGCCACCTGCGGTGCGCCGACATTGGCCTCGACCTTGAACTCGCGACGCATGCGGTCGACGATGATGTCGAGGTGGAGTTCGCCCATGCCGGAAATGATTGTCTGGCCGCTTTCCTCGTCGGTCTTGACGCGGAAGGACGGATCCTCGGCGGCCAGGCGATGAAGGGCGAGGCCCATCTTTTCCTGGTCGTTCTTGGTCTTCGGCTCGATGGCGATCTGGATGACCGGATCGGGGAATTCCATGCGCTCGAGGATGACCGGATGCAGCGGATCGCTCAGCGTGTCGCCGGTGGTCGTGTCCTTGAGACCGGCAAGAGCAACGATATCGCCGGCAAAAGCCTCTTCGACGTCGGCGCGCGAGTTCGCATGCATCTGCAGCATGCGGCCGATGCGCTCTTTCTTGCCCTTCACGGTGTTGTCGACCGAGATGCCCTTGGTGAGCCTGCCCGAATAGATGCGCGCAAAGGTCAGCGAACCGACGAACGGGTCGTTCATGATCTTGAAGGCGAGCATCGACAGCGGCTCGTTGTCGTCGGCATGACGCTCGATCTCGGCGTCGGTCTTGGCATCGACGCCCTTGATGGCGGGAACATCGGCCGGCGACGGCAGATATTCGACAACGGCGTCGAGCAGCGGCTGCACGCCCTTGTTCTTGAAGGCCGAGCCACAGAACATCGGGTAGAACTTGACCGCGATGGTGCCCTTGCGGATCAGCGCGCGAATCTCGTCATTCGACGGCATCTTGCCTTCGAGGTAATTCTCAAGCGCCGTCTCGTCCATTTCGACGGCAGCCTCGATCATCTTCTCGCGGTATTCTTCGGCACGAGCCTTGAGGTCGTCCGGGATCTCGACGATGTCCCAGGCAGCGCCCAGCGTCTCGTCGCGCCAGACCAGCGCGTTCATCTCGACGAGGTCGACAACGCCCTTGAACTCGGTCTCGGCGCCAATCGGCAGCTGCATGACAACAGCATGCGCACCGAGGCGCGAGCCGATCATCTCGACCGAGCGATAGAAGTCGGCGCCGATCTTGTCCATCTTGTTGCAGAAGATCATGCGCGGAACGCGATATTTGTCGGCCTGGCGCCAGACAGTCTCGGTCTGCGGCTCAACACCGGCATTGGCATCGAGCAGCGCGATGGCGCCGTCGAGCACGCGCAGCGAACGCTCGACCTCGATGGTGAAGTCGACGTGGCCGGGGGTGTCGATGATGTTGAAGCGGTGCATCTTGCCGTCACGAGCCTTCCAGAAGGTCGTGGTCGCGGCGGACGTGATGGTGATGCCGCGCTCCTGCTCCTGCTCCATCCAATCCATGGTGGCAGCGCCGTCGTGGACTTCGCCGATCTTGTGCGACTTGCCCGTGTAGTAGAGGACGCGCTCGGTGGTCGTCGTCTTGCCGGCGTCAATATGCGCCATGATACCGAAATTGCGGTAGTCTTCGATTTTGTATTCGCGGGCCATCGTAGCTGCCTCTCAGTCTCGTTCGCGCTTTACCAGCGGTAGTGCGCGAAAGCGCGGTTGGCTTCAGCCATCTTGTGGGTGTCTTCACGCTTCTTGACAGCGGTGCCGCGGTTGTTGGCCGCGTCCATCAGCTCGCCGGAGAGGCGGTCGACCATCGTGGTCTCGTTGCGGTTGCGGGCCGCAGCAATCAGCCAGCGAATGGCCAATGCCTGGCGGCGCTCGGGGCGCACGTCGACCGGAACCTGGTAGGTGGCGCCGCCGACACGACGCGAACGCACTTCCACATGCGGCGCGACATTGTCGAGCGCCTGATGGAAGACGGTGACCGGCTCCTGCTTGGTCTTCGACTGAACCTGGTCGAGCGCGCCGTAGACGATGGTCTCGGCGACCGACTTCTTGCCGTCATACATGACGGCGTTCATGAACTTGGTGACGATCAGATCGCCGAACTTCGGGTCCGGATTGATCTCACGCTTTTCTGCACTGTGACGACGCGACATGGCTTTTGTCTCTCAATCTCATAGCCCGACGCACTCAAGGAGCGCCAAGGCCGGAAAATCTTACTTCGGACGCTTGGCGCCGTACTTCGAACGGCGCTGCTTGCGGTTCTTCACACCCTGCGTGTCGAGCACGCCGCGGATGATGTGGTAGCGAACGCCCGGAAGATCCTTGACGCGGCCGCCGCGGATCATCACCACGGAGTGCTCCTGAAGGTTGTGGCCTTCGCCGGGGATGTACCCGATCACTTCAAAACCATTGGTCAGGCGGATCTTGGCCACCTTGCGCAGCGCCGAGTTCGGCTTCTTCGGCGTCGTTGTATAGACGCGCGTGCAGACGCCCCGCTTCTGCGGGTTCTGCTGCATGGCCGGGACCTTGTTGCGCTTCACCGGCGCAATGCGCGGCTTGCGGATCAGCTGGTTGACGGTAGGCATTAAACCCTCTTGTCTCTCAATTCCGTGTCTCGCCCGGTCAGGGCCGCTCAAAGCGTCATTTCCATACGCAAATTCGGGCCATAAACCGCGCCTCGCGGTCTTGCCCGAACAAAAGGCAGAGGAAGCGGAAGCCGCTTCGTGCACGCCGGAAATGTCTTTTCGCTCGTAAAACGAACCCTGTTTGAGGCAAACTCCAAAGCGTGTCGCTTCGGAAGGGAGAGCCTCACATCGGTTCTGACTGGGCGGCTTCTACCCGTAAGACCGCGGACCGTCAAGCCCGGAGCACCAAATATTGCGCGCCGACCAAGGCTTGGCAGCCATGCGAAAACCGCATGTAATTTTCTTTCGCATTTTTGCAAGAGCGAGGAAGAAAGTGACAAGCCTTCAGGC
>NZ_RZPL01000722.1:0-2814 GCF_004022805.1 Mesorhizobium sp. M7A.F.Ca.CA.002.04.1.1
ACCGAGCGTCGCGCCCATGCCCGGCAGCGTCAGCGGTACAATCACCTTGCGCATCGCCTGCGCACGCGTGCAGCCGTCGATCATCGCCGCTTCCTCCAGATCCTTGGGGATGCCGTCGAAAAAGGACTGCATGAGGAAGGTGGCAAAAGCCGTGTTGAAGGCGGTGTAGATGATGATCAGCCCGGTCAGGCTGTTGATCAGTCCGATCTGACCCATCACGCGGTAGATCGGCGGAATGACCATCACCAGCGGAAAGGTCTGGGTCAAAAGCAACATCAGCGCCAGTGCTGCCTTGCCGCGAAAGGTGAAGCGCGACATGGCATAACCGGCAAGCGTGGCGATGATTGTCACCAGTGCCGCCGTCGATACCGAGACGATGACGCTGTTGAGGAAATAGCGGGGGAAATCGGTGGCCTCGAGCACGGTGACGAAGTTCTGCAGCGTCATGTGCGACGGCCAGAAGGTGATGCCTTCGGAATAAAGCAGCCGCTCCGGCGTGACCGAGATCTTCAGCGTCCAGTAGATCGGGAACAAGGCAAAGAGCACGTAAGCCGCGATTGCCGCGTAGAGGCCGATGCCGCCGAAGAAGCGCTGCGAGGCTGTGCGTCCTGCGATCATCAGACGTGCCTCACCAGGGTGCGGCGGATACCGATCAGCGCAATCGCATAGGCAATGAGCAGGACCAATAGCAGCACGGCCACCGCCGAGGCATAGCCCTTGTCCAGCGATTTGAAGGCGCTGACATAGATGTAGACCGGCACAGTGTTGGTCGAGCCGGCCGGTCCGCCTTCGGTCATGACGAAGATCAGGTCGGCGAAGGTGGCGATCCAGATGGTGCGCAACATCACGGTGATGGCGATGGTCGGCGCCAGAAACGGCAGCGTCACCTTGGTGAAGCGCTGCCAGGGCGAGGCTCCATCGATGGCCGCAGCCTCATGCAGTTCCGACGGGATCGACTTCAGCGCCGCCAGGAGCGTGATGGCGAAGAACGGAATGCCGAACCAGATATTGGCGACGATCGGCCCCCACATGGCGGTTGACGGATCGGACAGCACATTGGTCGGCTCGGCCTTCAGACCCAATGCAAACAGCCAGTGCGGCAGCGGGCCGATGATCGGATTGAACAGCCAGGCCCAAGTCAGGCCCGACAGGAAGGACGGCACCGCCCAGGGCAGGAACACCAGGGCTTGTACAGCCTTGCGGCCGCGAAACGGCTTGTCGAGCAGAAGCGCCAGGCCAAGGCCGAGGAAGAACTGGAAGAAAAGGCTGGCGACCGTCCACCACAACGTGTTGACCAGCGCCTGGCCCAGCACCTGATCCGACAGCATCGCCTGATACTGGCCGAGCCCGACATATTCGGACTTGAAGGCGGAGAACTTGCGGAAGGAGTAGCTGATGCCGATGACCAGCGGCACCAGAAGCACCACGACCAGCAGGATGATCGCCGGGCTGAGATAGAGCCATGGCTCGATAGCGGCATGCGACAGCCGCTTCTTTCGAGGCTTGCCGACGGATCGTATTTCGGACACGGCATAGGTCATTGGGTGAGGATCGGCTCCCTGGAGCAGCGGATGGACAATGAGCGGGGAGAAGTGCCGGTTCACCCTCCGAAGCTGCAGCGCAGCGGCTGCGAAGGATGGGCAGGCAGATGAGGGGCAGCGCAAAGTAGGCAAAACTACCGCCGCCCCTCATCCGTCACTTCGTGACACCTTCTCCCCGTGAACGGGAGAAGGAAAGAACGCGCTTATTTCTTGTTCTTCGCCATCCAGTCCTGCTGTTCCTTGGTCAGGAAGGCAGCCCACTGGTCGGCGACGTCCTTGGCCGTCTTCTGGCCAAGCAGCACTTCCTGAAAATTCTTGATCGCCACCTGGTCGACGAAATTGCCGAGGTTCTCCAGATGCGTCGGCGGGGTGACCATTTCATATTTGGAGCTGTCGCTGAGCTCTGTGAACCAGCCCTTGAACTGCTCGGTCTTGAAATGGGGATCCTGGTCGGCACCGTTGTGGATCGGGACGACGCCGACTTCCTTGGCCCATTCCAGATTGTCCTTCGGCGACAAAAGGGTCGCCATCAGCTTCCAGGCGTCGTCCTTGTGCTGCGAGTTGGCGAACATGGCCCAACCGGCATAGCCGAGTGTCGGATAGGATTTGCCGCTCGGCCCGACCGGCAATGGCGCTACCGCGAAATCGTCGGCGCTCATCTTGTCGGCGATGCCGAGCAGCGCGTCCGGATCCTGGTTGAGCATAGCGCAGGTGCCGGAATAGAAGCCGGTGACCGTTTCGTTGAAACCCCAGCTCACCGCATCCTTCGGCGCCAGGCCGTCCTTGTACATATCGGCCAGCATCTGCAGGCCCTTGACCGAGCCCTCCTCGTTGATCGTCGAAGTGCCGTCCTCGTTGAAGTAGCCACCCTTGCCCTGAGCGATGTTCATGAACATGTGCATGCCGTTGAAGGCACCCGGCCCGCCGCGCAGGCAGTAGCCGTATTTGCCCGGAATGGCGGAGATTTTCTTGGAGTCGGCGACGAACTCGTCGAGCGTGGCCGGCGGGCCGTCCAGACCTGCCTCCTTGAACAGCTTCTTGTTCCAGAACAGCGCGTTCACATAGTAGCCGTAGGGGATCATGAACTGGGTGTTGTTGACGGTCGAGCCGAACTGCTTGGCGCGGTCGCCCAGCGTCTTGGCGTCGTCCCATTTGGCCATATACGGGCCGAGATCCTCGAGCTGGGCATTGTTGGCATAGAGGCCCATCCAGCGTTCCGGCATCTCGACCACGTCGGGCGTGTCGCCGGCCTGCACCATGGTCAGGAATTTCT
>NZ_RZPL01000723.1:0-2808 GCF_004022805.1 Mesorhizobium sp. M7A.F.Ca.CA.002.04.1.1
CATGGCCTTTACGACGGCAAGTTCGACGGCAAGCATGACCACGGCCAGGACGAGCACCGGCATGCGACGAACAAGCCCTGCGATGCGCGCAGCCGAAGCCAATCGTTTCCTCCGTCCCTTGGCGCAGTCCTGCCGAAAAACCGCATCGGTTTCTCGGCAAATGCCGCCCAACCAGATTGCTACAGTGTCCTTTGCGCGCCTGGAAGGCCGCGCGGCACCGCAGGCGGCTCTATTTCTGCCGGAGCCACTTCAGCACTTCCATGCTCGGATAGCCGTCCTGGGTCAAGCCGGCCTTGGCCTGGAAGGCCATGATGGCAGTCTTCGAGCCGTCGCCGATCTTGCCGTCGAACTTGCCGTCGTAAAGGCCATGCTGGGAAAGCCGCTTCTGCAGCTCCTGTCTTTCCTCGAAAGTAAGCTTGGTGAAAGGCCGCTTCCAGTCCTGCACCAGACCGCTCGAGCCGGCGATTTCGTCGGCAAGAAGGCCGACGGCCAGCGCATATTTGTCGGCGTTGTTGTAGGCCTTGATGACCGTGAAATTCTTGATCATCAGGAAGGCCGGCCCGCTGCGGCCGTCCGGCACCTTCAGCGTCGCCTTGTCGGAGCCGTTCTTGAACGGCTTGCCGTTGGCCCTGGCGACGCCGAGCGCCTGCCACTGCGACAGCGTCTTGGAACCGCCGGGAAGTTTTCCGGCTGGCAAGGCGACCTCATAGCCCCAGGTCTTGCCGGCCTGCCAGCCATTCTTCTTCAACAAATTGGCTGATGTCGCCAGCGCATCGGGGATCGAATTCCAGATGTCTCGCTTGCCATTGCCGTCCATGTCCACGGCATAGTGCAGATAGCTGGTCGGGATGAACTGGGTGTGGCCCATGGCGCCGGCCCAGGATCCGCTCAGATGGCTTTCGTCGATGTCGCCGGTCTGCAGGATCTTCAGCGCGGCGATCAGCTGTGTGCGGGCGAATTTCGCCCGCTTCGGATCGGCGTAGGCCAAGGTCGCCAGCGAGCGCACGACGTTGCGCATGATGTCGTCGCGCTTGAGGATCTCGCCATAATTCGATTCCATCGACCAGATGGCCAGCAGGATGTAACGGTCGACGCCGAACCTGGCCTCGATCCGATCCAGCCACGGCTTCCATTTCCTGGCCATCTGCTGGCCGACGGCGACGGACTGATCATGGACGCGGTTGTCGAAATAGTCCCAGGCAGGGGCCGTGAATTCAGGCTGCGTGCGCGCCTTTTCCAGCACCACGGGATCGATATCCCTGATGTTCCTGAAGGCCTGGTCGTATAGGGCGCCGGAAACGCCGCTCTGCACGGCGGTGGCGCGGAAGCCGGCGACCCATTGCCGGAAACCGGCATCGGCGAAAGCGGGGCCAGGCATCAGCAGAGCGAGCGATAGGCTGGCTGCCGCCATGACGCTGGTAAAAATTTTTGCGGCATTGCGAACGGACATCTTTTCCTCCTTCTCTGTCTCAGGAAAGACCATTCATCGCCGAACCAGGTTAGGAATTAGTTTACCATAGGTGCCACCGGGAACGAAAAGACGCTTCGAAGCTTTACCGGTGGACGCTCCCCTCAGTTTCCCAGTAATCCCCAATTCCGGCGTGAAAATGTCTTGAAACGGGGATTGCGGAGCTGGCCCTCAAACGGATAATTGAAAGCATGAAGAGAGTTCGCAAGGCAGTCTTCCCGGTCGCCGGCCTCGGCACACGGTTTCTTCCGGCCACCAAGGCTGTCCCCAAGGAAATGCTGACCGTCGTCGACCGGCCGGTGATCCAGTATGTGGTGGATGAGGCGCGCGAGGCCGGCATCGAGCATTTCATCTTCGTCACCGGTCGCAACAAGGCCGTCATCGAGGACCATTTCGACATCCAGTTCGAACTCTATGACACGCTGGCCCAGCGCGGCAAGGACGACCAGCTCGCCCGCCTGCAGCGGCTGCAGCCGGCGCCGGGGCAGACCAGTTTCACACGCCAGCAGGTGCCGATGGGACTTGGCCACGCCGTCTGGTGCGCCCGCGAGCTCGTCGGCGACGAGCCCTTCGCGCTTTTGTTGCCCGACATGATCATGCAGTCGGAGAAGAGCTGCACGAAGGCAATGGTCGAGCTCTACGAGGAGACCGGCAACAACATCATCGCGGTGCAGGAATGCGATCCCGCCGAAACCCACAAATACGGCATCGTCGGCCGCGGCGAGGACACGCATCACGGCTTCCGTATCACCGAGATGGTGGAAAAGCCGAAGGCCGGCACCGCGCCGTCCAACCTCTACATCAACGGCCGCTACATCCTGCAGCCGGAGATCTTCAAGATCCTAGAAGGTCAGGAAAAAGGCGCCGGCAACGAGATCCAGCTCACCGACGCCATGCTGAAGCTGGAAAAGCAGCAGCCTTTCTACGGCTACCACTATCGAGGCCGCACGTTCGACTGCGGATCGCCGGAGGGTTTTGTCGAGGCCAATGTCGCCTTCGCGCTGTGGCGCAGCGACATGAACGAGAACATGGCGGGCGTCATCCGCACGCTTCTCGACGAGCTGAAGCCGTCAGAGCGCCGTGGTGCTGCGTTTTAAACATCCTAGCGAGCGGCCGGATGTCGTTGGTGCGGCCGTTCAGCGCTGCACCTTGACGCCGAGGAAGATGCTGTTGGCGGTGTAGTCCCGGCCCGGCAGGTTGCTGGTCAGTTTCTCGCTCCTCACTCTTGTGGTCAGGCCGGCGTAGCGGTTCAGCCACCAGGTCAGGCCGGCCTCGGCGCTCAACACCCTGTCATGGCCGTCGATGCCGATGTAATCACGCCAGTCGAGACCCAGAGCCGC
>NZ_RZPL01000724.1:0-2806 GCF_004022805.1 Mesorhizobium sp. M7A.F.Ca.CA.002.04.1.1
GGTTTGCGCTCCGCCCCCCCCGCCGATGTCGACTGGTCTGTCGCCAATGGCCGTGTCGCTGTCGCCAATGTGTCGCGCGCGATCATCCCCTCCTTGCGCGAACGCTATGCCAACCTGGCCGTCGTCGAGATCACTGCCTCGCCTGAAGTGCTGGCCGAGCGTCTGGCGATGCGCGGCCGGGAGTCCCGCGGCGAAGTGCTGGCGCGGCTGGCACGCAGCGCCAATGTCACTCTGTCCGGGCCCGGCGTCACCTCGATCGACAACAGCGGCCCGCGCGAAGCCGCCGGCGAACGCTTCGCCGAGGTGCTGCGCAAGGCGATGGCCTTTTCCGACATGTCGGGCCTGATCTAGGCTAGCTATTCCGCAGCCTGGCCCGCCACGCCCTTGCGGGTGGCGTCGACCATCAGCCGCCGTTCCCGGAACACGCCCCATTGCTGGTCGACCAGCACGCCGATGAGGATGACGCCGCCCATCACCGCGAAGTTGAGCGAGGACGGGATGCCGAGCAGGTTGACGAGATTCTGCAGCTCCTGCAGCAGCACCGTGCCGAGGATGACGCCGATCAGCGAGCCTTCGCCGCCGCGCAGCGAGAAGCCGCCGAGCACGGCGGCGGCGATGGCGTAGAGTTCGTAGAACTGGCCGTGGCTGGCCGGCGAGATCGAGCGCGTGTACATGGCGAAATAGATCGCCGACAGCGCCGTCAGCACACCGCAGATGACATAGGCGGCGATGACGACACGGCCGGTGCGGATGCCCGAATATTTCGCCGCCTCCTCGTTCTTGCCGATGGCGTAGAGATAGCGGCCGAACACCGAGCGATGCAGCACCACCCACATGACGATCGAAATAACGATCAGCGCGATGAAACTGTTCGGCACGCCATAGGAGCGTCCGGCCGTCAGGAATTCGAGCTCGGGAAAATTCTGGCCGAACGCAAAACCCGCCGTGCCGTCGGCGGTGTAGAAGCGGGCGACACCGCGGTAGATCAACAGGCCGCACAAAGTGACGACGAAAGGCTGCAGCTTGAGCCTTGTGATCAGCCAGCCATGCACCAGGCCTATGATGGCGCCGAGGAACAGGATCAGCACGAAGGCCAGCGGCCAGCCCACCTCGCGCACGGCGATGAAGTCGATGAACAGCGTTCCAAGCAGCGCGACCACCGAGCCGACCGACAATTCGATGCCGCCGGTGATGATGACGAAGGCCTGGCCGATCGACAGGATGCCGAACAGACCGATCAGGTTCGAGGTGTTGGCGAGGTTGATCGGCAGCAGGAAGCGCGGATTGATGATCGCAACGATCGCCCCGACCACCAGGATCAGGATCAGCAGGCCGAGATCTTTCTTGCTCATCGTCTTCTCCCCAATGCCTGAGCAGATCGCGCTTGCGCGAGACCCCGGCAAAACTACTTCGGCTGCTTGCCCACCGCCAGCAGCAGCACGTTTTCCTGGCTGAACCGGTCCTTGTCGAGAATGCCGGAGATTTGGCCCTCATGCATGACGGCGATGCGGTCGGACACGCCGATCACCTCTTCCATGTCCGACGAGATCATCAGCACGGCGACGCCGGCATCGGCCAATGCGCGCATCAGGCCGTAGATTTCCGCCTTGGCGCCGATGTCGATGCCGCGCGTCGGCTCGTCGAGGATCATCACATTGGGGTTCATGGCCAGCCACTTGCCGAGCACGACCTTCTGCTGATTGCCGCCCGACAGCGTGCCGGTGCGCGTCTGCACCGAAGGCGCCTTGATGCCGAGGTCTTTCTTCTGCTTCTCGGCGGTGGAGGTCTCGGCGCTTGAGGACACCAGGGAGCGGCGCGCATGCGCGGGCAGATTGGGCAGCGAAATGTTCTGAGCGATCGACAGGTCGAGCAGGATACCGGTCAGCTTGCGGTCTTCCGGAACCAGGAAGATGCCGTGCGCGACGGCGTCGGCCGCGGAAGCCAGCGCAAGCGGCTTGCCGTCGAGTTCCAGCGCGCCGCCGAGCTTCGAATCGATGCCGAAGAACACCCGCGCCAGCTCGGTGCGGCCGGAACCGACAAGACCGGCGAGGCCGAGGATTTCGCCGCGCCTGACGTCGAGATCGACCGGGCGGCCGGGATAGGCAGGGGTGCGGATGGCCTTGGCCGCAAGTGCTACGGCGCCGGGCGCACGCGCCGCTTCCGAGGCCTTCTCGCGCTCCTTCAGCATGCGGCCGATCATCAGCTTGACCATCTGGTCGTGGCCGATATCGCTCTTCGGCAAGGTGCCGGCCAGCATGCCGTCGCGCAGCACCACGACGCGGTCGGCTACGCGTTCGACCTCGTGCAGGCGGTGCGAGATGAAGATGACGCTGATGCCGTCGGCCTTCAGCGCCTTGATGACGTCGAGCAATTTGTCGGTCTCGGCGAGCGGCAGGCTGGATGTCGGCTCGTCGAGGATGACCAGCCGCGCCTCGATCGACAGCGCCTTGGCGATCTCGACCATCTGCTGCTGCGCCAGCGACAGGGTCGCGACCGGCGTGTCGGCGGAAAAATTGGCGCCGACGCGCTTCAAAAGCGGCGCCACCATGGTGCGCAGCTTGGCGCGGTCGACGAGCTTGAGCGGCCCGGCGCGCAAAGGTTCGCGGCCGAAGAAGATGTTGGCGGCGACGTCCAGATTTTCGAACAAATTGAGTTCCTGGTGGACGAAGGCGATGCCCGATCCCAGGCTGGCTTCGACGGAGAGCCTGTCATGCGCGGTGCCGTCGACGGTGATCGTGCCGCTGTCGGGCCTGGTGACGCCGCCGAGGATCTTCATCAACGTCGATTTGCCGGCGCCGTTTTCGCC
>NZ_RZPL01000725.1:0-2804 GCF_004022805.1 Mesorhizobium sp. M7A.F.Ca.CA.002.04.1.1
GAATAGGGGAATAGGGGGCGACGGGTCATTGGTGTCCTTGCCGTCGCCGCGCTGGCGTCAACGGCGTCCCACAAAAAATCTCCTCAACCTTTCGAACCTTTTGCTGCGCCGCGCCGACTGATGGTCAGAGGCGAATGGGACGCCTCGATCAAAAGATCCAGGAGATCATCATGTTCAAGCGCACTCTTACCTCGGGCCTCGTCGCCATCTTCGTCGCCACCGGCGCGCTCGCCGGCACTGTCGGCACGTCGTCAGCCCACGGCATGCATGGCCATCATCATCACCACCACAACCATCACAAGAAGCACTTCAAGAAGTTCTGGTGGAAGCACTACAACCACCACCACAACCATCACCACAGGCACGGCAGGGTGATCATTTTCCTTTGATGGAGGGACCCAATTCCCCAAGAGGGCGGCTTCGGCCGCCCTTTTTGCGTTCGGCGATCACCTTGTGAAGTAGGGCGGCAAAGCTGCTGATCCCCGGCAAGCTACGGCATGCACACATTTCCAAGCAACTGGTCTTTGGCGATAGAGTGCATGGCAGCTTGGCGCATGCATTGCCTATGCGGCGCTGGTCCCGCTCCGTCTCGGCTTCGCCGAGCCAACGCTCGCCCACCAACGCTCCTTTCCTTTCCCTCCGGAGGGGGGAAGGTGGCGCTGCGAAGCAGCGACGGATTGGGGGACCCACCCGGCAATCGGGCCTCGGGCCGATCAGTCACCCCAGTCATAGCAGATATGTGCGTGGCATAGCCCCCAGCAAGTGGGGGAGATTGGCCGCATCAACGTCCTCGCCAACCCTTTCCAGTCGCCGTCAGCGTGGACCTCGGTCCATCCGATTTCCCAGCTCCAGAAAAATCAAAAAAGTTCGAACCTTTTTCCTGGCTGTGACGACAGATGATCAAGAGGCGGATGGATCGCCTCGGTCAACGAAGCAAGGAGATCGTCATGTTCAAGAACACACTCGTTTCCGGCCTTATCGCCACCGCCGTCGCCGCCGCCACGCTGGCCGGCACCGTGCAGCCTTCGGCCGCCCACAGCCATCACCACAACCGCGAAATCGGCATCGGCATTGCTGCCGGCGTCGGCGGCTTCGTCCTCGGCAGCCTGCTCGCCCAGCCGCGCACCGTCTATGTCGACGAAGGCGGTGGCTCGTGGCATGTCCGCCGCTGCTACGATCGCTATGCCAGCTACGACGCGGACTCCGATACCTATCTCGGCCACGACGGATACCGCCACTATTGCCGTCTCTGAGGGGAGGACCCGTTCAGCAACAGAGGGGCCCATGCGAGCCCCTCTTCTGTTGTCTGGATGGTAGCGGTGCGTGCTCCATCGGCCGCTTCAGCGCAGAACTGAAGGGATTGGTCCGGCGACAGATCGGACAGTGTACAGAGATTTTCCGAGCGTCTATCCTGGACCGCGAAACGCGGGGAGAGACCCTTGGACGAGCAGGACCCCAGGGAAGACCTGGTCGAAACGGTTTTCCGCAACGGCACCGTCACCACCGTCGGCATCCTGCTGGCGTTTTCGCTGGGCTTCATCACCCATTGGGCCGCCAACCCGATCCCGTGGCAGACCTACCATCTTGTCGCCGTCCTGCCGATCCTGGCCGGCATTGCCTTGCAGATGCGGGCGCTCTCGCTGCTGCTCGACACGAAATGCCTGCAGCGGCGCATCTATGAACGCGCCAACCGCATCTTCATGGCCGGCCTGATATTCACCGCCTGCGGCGTCGGCATGGCCATCCTTCTCGATTTCTTCGATATCGCGACCAGGAGCGCGCTGCCCGGGGCGGGCTGATCAGCCGGCTCGCACGCCGCCGATCATCCTGGTCACCTCGGCTGCCGCATCGCGCACCAGCGGGCCGATCTCGGCCAGCCGCTCCGGCGTCACCCGCACCGTCGGTCCCGACACGGAAACGCCGCCGATCGGCTCGCCGAATTCGTTGAAGATGGCGGCTGCCACGCAGCGCATGCCGGGGTGCCGCTCCTCGTCGTCGACCGACCAGCCGCGCTGCTTGATCCGCGCCAGATCGTGGGCAAGCGCCGAAATGTCGGACAGCGTCCTGTCGGTGAAGCGCTGCAGGCCTGCCTTGCGCAGCATGGTTCCGACGCGCTCCGGCTCGAGATGCGCCAGCACCGCCTTGCCGATGCCGGACGCATGGAAGGGGCTGCGCGTGCCCGGCCGGAAGAAGGCGCGGATCGCCTGATGCGTCTCGACCTGGCTGACGAAGACCACGCAATCGTCCTCGGCGACGCCGAGATTGGCGGTCTCGCCGGTTCTCTCCATCAGCTCCTGCATGACGACACGCGCGCGGTCGACCAGCTTGCGGCGGCGCAGGAAGGCCGCGCCCATACGGTAGGTCTCGACGCCGATCGACCACAGCTGGTCTGATGTGTCGAATTCGACCATTCCGTGGTTTTGCAGCGTCGTCAGCATGCGGTAGGCGGTGGAGGCGGCAAGCCCGCTCTGCGCCGATATCTCGCTCAGCGACAGGCCGCTGCCTTCCGCGACAATGGCCAGGATTCTCAGCGCCCGATCGAGCGACTGCACCGAACTGGCCTCCGAGGGCCCATTGAAAGCGCGCGGCCGGCCGCGCTGGCGTTTTTCCGTGGTTTCCATGGCGCCATTCTCGACCGATCTCGCCAAATGCACAATGAAAAAGTTTTTCACTAAAATCGCAGGCCGGATTCCTAGAAAACGGAAAATCCAATAAAATCAGCATATAGCCGTTGTTTTCTCTAAATGAAAAAATATTCTGAAAAAATTGAAAAATAGCCGGCGTGCTGGCATCCTCAGCCAATC
>NZ_RZPL01000726.1:0-2794 GCF_004022805.1 Mesorhizobium sp. M7A.F.Ca.CA.002.04.1.1
CACATGGATTTGCTGCGCGCGAAGCTTGCGCGCGCCATGGGCGAGACGGCCGCCCACCTGAAAGCGATCGGCATCACGCCGTGGATCGACCAGCCGGCTGGCCTCTTCCTGTGGTGCAGTCTGCCGGACGGCGTCGATGCGGCCGAAGTCGCCCGCCGCTCTCTGGCCGACAACATCGTGCTGGCGCCCGGCAACGCATTCAGCCTGTCCGGAACGGCTGGCCGTTTCCTGCGCTTCAACGTTGCCCAATGCGCGGACGAGCGGATTTTCAGGGTGCTCGAGGCGGCGATGGCGCGTTGACGCGCATCAAGCTGATCCTGTTGCCTGGGCAACCTTCGGCTGCTAGGGAAACGCGAGCGCACTCGAGAGAATGTCTGCGCCGTCATTTTCCGGGATAGCGTTTATGGGAACCAGCAAGTCAGCAGACAAGTAGGCCGCAACAGCACTTCGTTGTTGCGGCGGCCCGTCATTTCCCATCTTCATTGAGAACGGCAGATCGCCGCCAAATGTAGCCATTTGAGCGGATGTTCAATCATGCCTTTTCCAAAAAACCCGACATGGACCACTTCCCTGCCAGCAGCCATGGTGCTGATGGCGCCCTTCGACATCCTGGCCTCGCTGGCCATGGACATCTACCTCCCGATTGTCCCGGCGATGCCGGGGATCCTCGAGACATCGCCTGATGTCATCCAGCTGACGCTGAGCCTCTACATGATCTGTCTTGGGCTCGGCCAAGTCGTCTTCGGCCCGATTTCCGACAGGATCGGCAGGCGCCCGGTGCTGATCGGTGGCGCGCTTTTGTTTTCAGGCGCTTCCTTTCTGCTCGCCAGCACCTCACTGGCCGCTGTCTTCGTCGTCCTGCGCGTCATGCAGTCCATTGGTGCGTCCGCCATTCTCGTTGCAACCTTCGCAACGGTTCGCGACGTCTATGCGCAAAGACCCGAAAGTGCCGTCATTTACGGCCTGTTCAGCTCGATGTTGGCTTTCGTGCCGGCGTTGGGGCCGGTTGCCGGTGCGTTGATTGCCGACAATTTCGGCTGGCGGGCGATCTTCCTGACGCTCGGAGTCCTGGCCACGGCAGCTACCCTCAACGCATGGCCGAAATGGCACGAAACCCGCCCCTCGAATGGCGATACCAGGCGAATGGCGCTTCGACCCATTCTCTCCAGTCTTGCCTTCTGGACCTACACGCTTGCATTCAGTGCCGCCATGGGCGCCTTCTTCGTGTTCTTTTCGACTGCGCCACGGGTGCTCATGGATCGCGCCGGCTTTTCACAGTTCGGCTTCAGTCTAGCCTTCGCCACCGCGGCGCTGGTGATGATCGTCACCACCCGTTTCGCCAGAAGGTTCATTGCAAGCTGGGGCATCGCCGGCAGTGCCATCAGGGGCATGGCGATGCTGCTGTTCGGCGCGGCGCTATTGGCAGTGGGGCAACTGTTCGCACAGCCCTCCTTCGCGACATTTATCTTGCCGATGTGGGTCGTTGCCGTGGGTATCGTCTTCATTGTCTCAGTCACCGCAAACGGTGCACTCGAGGCGTTTGGCGATGTCGCGGGAACCGCAGTCGCACTCTACTTCTGCATCCAGAGCCTTGTCGTCGGCATCTTCGGCACGTTGTTCGTCGTCCTGCTCGGCGGAGACACGGCGTGGCCGCTGGTCGCCTACTGTTCGGTCATGGCGACGCTCACACTAAGCGCACTGAGGCATTTGCAGAAACGCCAAACCGAATAGACTGGACAGATGAGAAGCCTGGGCGGTTGGCGCAGGCTTCTCATCGTTGTCAGCGCGACGCCGCACACACCTCCCGCACACAGTCGCGCAACCAGCGTTGCGCCGGATCGGCATCGAGGCGCGGATGCCAGAGCATGGAGATAGTGACTTCCGCGGTGGCAACCGGCAGGGGAAAACTGCGCATGCCGGCGCGTGCGCCCTCGGTATGCCGCTCCGGAACGCTGGCGATCAGGTCTGATGTGCGGGCCATGGCAAGGGCTGCCGAGAAACCGGAAACCATGCACACGACGGTCCGCCGCAGCCCGAGCCGGTTCAAAGCCTCGTCGATCGGCCCTTTCTCGCGGCCACGCCGTGAAACGCTGATGTGTCGGCCTGCGGCATAGCGCTCAGGCGTCACCGCGCCCTCGGTCAAGGGATGGCCCGTTCGCACGGCGCCGATGAAGCGGTCGCGAAGCAGCGCCTGGATGCGCACCTCCGGGCCGGTCTCGCCAGCGACGCCTATGTCCAGATCGATCGCCGCGTCGCGCAGCGACATGACGTCCCGGTCGGACTTCGGTGCAAAGCGCAGCCGCACGCCGGGCGCATCGGCCTGGATACGGGCAACGAGACGAGGTGCGAACTCTTCGACGAAGCTCTCATTGGTGCGCAGCGTGAAGACCCTGTCCAGGTTCGGGAGATCGAGCAAGGTGGCAGGGCGCAGGATCGCCTCCGCATCCTGGACGACAGGGCCTACCTGCTGTCGCAGTTCTTCCGCACGCGGCGTAGCCACAAGGCCTCGACCGGCGCGAACCAGCAGCGGATCGCCCGTCGCCTGGCGCAGTCGCGCCAGCGTGCGGCTCATCGCCGAAGGGCTGAGGCGTAGGCGGCTGGCGGCGCGCGCCACGCTGCCTTCGGTCAGCAGGACGTCGAGAGCGAACAGTAAGTTGAGATCGGGTGATGTCATCGGCAGATCATGACATGATATGGCGCCAAACGCACGAATAAGATGCAAATGCTGCGCCTTCCGCCACATTGGCCAAGGAACTAGATCTCCAGCAGTTCCGGTTGTGGGACTGATGGAAGG
>NZ_RZPL01000727.1:0-2791 GCF_004022805.1 Mesorhizobium sp. M7A.F.Ca.CA.002.04.1.1
GTCAACGACCTCGTCAAGACCAAGCTGGGCATCGAGTAGCGCGGTGTTTGTCCGCACCGCAGGTGAACGTGATCTGACGGCCATCCGGGCGCTGCTGGTCGAAACCTGGCACACGACCTATGACGCGGTCTATGGCCCTGATCGGATCGACCGGGTCATCGAGGATTGGTGTTCGCCGGCGAAATTGAGAGCTAGCCTTGAGCGGCCGAATGCCGAATTCCTGGTCGCCGACGACGGCAAGCGCATCGGCGGCGTCGCCTATGCCGAAAGCGTCGAAGGCGGCACCGTGGTCGACCTGCAACAGCTCCATGTCGCACCCGACCTGCAAGGCCGGGGCATCGGCGGGATGTTGCTCGATGAGGTGATCGAGAATTTTCCGGAAGCCCGCTCTCTACGCATCGAGGTCGTGGAGCAGAACAGGCGTGCGGTCGCCTTCTATCTGGCCAACGGCTTTGCCGAGATTGGCCGGGCCGACAATTATGGGCCGGCGCAGTCCGGTATTGCTGCGTTGATTCTTGAGCGGATGCTGACCGCCTGAGCGCTCGATGATCGCGCGATTGCATCACGTTGTTGCGAGTGGACCCTCGAGCACACGGCTTTCATTTGACGGCGCAAATATCGAGCGCAAAGCTGTGGCCGCTGACCCCAGCCATGATCGGTGTTTGACCGGTGGCATGCGAGGCAGCTTGGGGAATCGTCATGCCAAGCTTGCCGGAACTGATGCCGACACAGGTGTCGGACGAGACCTTTGGCGGCGTCACCTATCATATAGCGGGCGAGCTGGTGCCGGTGCTTTCGGTCGATGTCACGCGCATGCCGGTCTATTTCGAGCACCACATCCTTTTGTGGAAGAATTCCACCATCACCATCGGCCTGAAATCGCTGAAGGGCGCGCTGAAGCGGATGATGGCCGGCATGCAGATCTTCGTCACCGAGGCGTCGGGGGCGGGCATCGTTGCCTTCAGCCGCGATGGGCCGGGCCACATCGTGCCGATCCATCTCAGGCACGGCGAAGAGATCCAGGTGCGCGAGCACCAGTTTCTCGCCGCCACCGGCAATGTCGACTACACCTTCGAACGGGTGCGCGGCCTGGCGACGATGCTGTTCGGCCAGAGCGGCTTTTTCATCGACCGCTTTCGCGGTGATTCCGGCGATGGCATCGTCTGGCTGCACGGCTATGGCAACGTCTTCGAAAAGACGCTCGCCGCCGGCGAAACCATCGACATCGAACCAGGCGGCTGGCTGTTCAAGGATGCCTCGGTCAGGATGGAGACCAAGATCGATCGCCTGTCGAGCGGCTTCTTCGGCGCCAACATGAATTTCATCGTCAACCGATTCACCGGACCGGGCCGTGTCGGCATCCAGTCGATGTATCTGCATATGCCGACGGAGGAATAGTTCGGCGAAGGCCACTGGCGGGCAGCAATGGCGGCCGCGACCCGGCCATGCGTCATCGCGGCGTTTGCCGTGCCGGCTCACCACGGATATGCAAGGGCCATGACCAAATTGTTCCGCACTGCGGCGCTGGCGCTGCTCGCCATCATCATTTTCGCGACCTTGTCGCCGATCCAGATGCGGCCGCATCTCGCTGAAGCAAATGTCGAGCGTGCCTTGGCTTATGTCCTGCTAGGCTTCGCCCTCGCGGTCGGCTTCCCCAACCGACTGTATCAAGTGGTGATCTTTGTGGCTGTGATCGCCGGCATGCTGGAACTGCTTCAGCTCATTGATCCCGGTCGCCATGCACGCCTCATCGATGCATTGGTGAAAGCCTTTGCCGGGGTGGTTGGGATCGTCGCGGGACACCTGATCGTCAGGGCCGGCCGGCAAAAGAGCGAGAGCTAGGCGCGGCAGCAATCCGCCGCGGAGGATCGAGCCTTCGCTAGGCAGCGGGAACCCCCACATTGTCGATTAGCCTGGTTTTGCCGAGCCATGCCGCTGCGAGAAGACGCCCTTCGCGGTTTCGACGCCATGGCGCAAGCGTCAGGCTTTCGCGTGCCTCGACATAGTCGACCTTCTGGAAACCGGCGGCGATGAGGTCGCGGCTGGCCTCTTCGGTTGCGTCGGTTTGGTGGGCGCCTGCCGCCAGGGCCGCAGCCGTTTTGCGCAATATCACGTTGAGTTGGCGGCCGACCTTCAGTTCGGCCTCATCGAGATAGGCGTTGCGTGACGACATGGCGAGACCATGCGCGTCGCGTATCGTCGGGGCGCCGACGATCTCGACGGGCAGGTCGAGATCGCCGCAGAGCTGTCTCACCACGCAAAGCTGCTGGTAGTCCTTCTCGCCGAAGACCGCAAAGTCGGGCGTTGCCTGCAGGAGGAGCTTTGCCACGACGGTGGCGACGCCTTCGAAAAAGGTCGGCCGAAAGTCCGATTCGAGCCCGGCGGAGGGGCCGCCGACCGAGATTTTCGTGGCGAAGCCGGCGGGATACATCTCGCCAACCGTCGGTGTGAAAGCAAGGTCGGCCTTTGCCGCGCCGAGCCGGTCGAGATCGCGGGCGAGTTGGCGCGGGTACTTGTCGAGGTCTTCGCTCGGCGCGAACTGTGTCGGGTTGACGAAGATCGACACGACGCAGCGCTCGGCTTTTTCGAGTGCGATCCTGACCAGCGAGATGTGCCCGTCGTGCAAAGCGCCCATGGTCGGCACCATGGCGACACGAAGGCCGTCACGGCGCCAG
The DNA here is from genome assembly GCF_004022805.1 of Mesorhizobium sp. M7A.F.Ca.CA.002.04.1.1. Lineage (NCBI taxonomy): Bacteria > Pseudomonadati > Pseudomonadota > Alphaproteobacteria > Hyphomicrobiales > Phyllobacteriaceae > Mesorhizobium > Mesorhizobium sp. M7A.F.Ca.CA.002.04.1.1. The sequence goes on from NZ_RZPL01000727.1 coordinate 2,676, forward strand.
TCATGGATTTGCGTGCGAAGTGCGGCAACGCTATCGACGACGACGGGTTGGCTCATGCGTCATCCCTGCTGTTTGTCGCCGAAAAGACATGGCCGGGGCCCGGGAATGTCCGGTTT
>NZ_RZPL01000728.1:0-2787 GCF_004022805.1 Mesorhizobium sp. M7A.F.Ca.CA.002.04.1.1
AGGTGAAGCTCAATCCCATCGCCGTCACCGGCCAGAACCGCATCCCGTATCTGAACGATCATCGCGTCGACCTGCTGATGAGCGTCGGCTATTCGAAGGAACGCGAGCAGGTCATCGACTTCGCCGCTGCCTACGCGCCCTACTACATCGCCGTGATCGGTCCGGCAGCGCTTGCCGTCAAAGGCAAGGAAGACCTCGCCGACAAGTCGATCGCCGTCAATCGCGGCACGCTGGAAGACACCTCGCTCACCGAGGCAGCACCGGCATCGGCCGACATCAAGCGCTTCGACAACTACAATTCGGTGATCCAGGCCTTCATCTCCGGCCAGACGCAGCTGATGGTCGTCGGCAACGATGTCGGCGCGCAGGTGCTGGCCAAGCAGGACGCACTGAAGCCGGAGCAGAAGTTCCAGCTTCTGACCTCGCCCTCGCATATCGGCCTCAACAAGAACGAAGACGGCCTGAAGAAGGCCGTGAACGATGCGGTCGCCAAGATGCTGGCCGACGGCAAGCTGGACGAAAGCTCGAAAGCCTGGCTGAAGACGCCGCTCAATCCCGACAATCTCAAGGATTGAGTTTCCGTGGCCTTTGGCTGGCTCCCGGGTGCCCTGGGCGACATCGCGCATGGCGCGGCCACGACGATCCTGCTGATCGCCGTGACCACGCTGGCCGGAACGCTGCTCAGCATCCTGGGTGCCGCGGGGCGGCGAAACGGCCCGGTGCTGCTCAAGCGGGCAATCGCCTGCTATGTCGAGGTGATGCGCAACACGCCGTTCCTGGTGCAGTTGTTCTTCATCTTCTTTGGGCTGCCCAGCCTGGGCGTCCGGCTCGACCCGCTCCTGGCCGCCATGCTGGCGATGACGCTCAACATGGCGGCCTACACCATCGAGATCGTCGGCGCCGGGCTTGACGCCGTGCCCGGCGGGCAGACGGAAGCAGCGCTGGCCCTTGGGCTGCGGCCACGCCAGGTGTTCGTCAAGATCGTGCTGCCGCAGGCGCTCAAGATCATCTACCCCGCGCTCACCAGCCAGATCGTCATCATGATGCTGGAGTCCGCCGTCGTGTCGCAGATCGCCGTGCGTGAGCTGACCTACGAGGCCGACATGCTGCAGGCACGCACCTTCCGCTCCTTCGAGACCTATTTCGTCGTGACGCTGGTCTATCTCGCTCTGTCGATGGCCTTGCGCCGGCTGCTGGTGTCAGGCGGGCGCCGCGCGCTCGGAGCCGGTGTGTCATGATCGAGTTCACCTTCTGGGACATCGTGCGCAACCTACTGCTCGCCGCCCGCTGGACGGTGCTGCTATCGCTGGCCGCCTTTATCGGCGGCGGCATCGTCGGCATGATCGTGCTGTTCTTCAGGATCGCTGAGAACAAATGGAGCCGGCGTGTCGCCTCCGGCTACATCGCCCTGTTCCAGGGGACGCCGCTCTTGATGCAGCTGTTCCTGATGTTCTTCGGCCTGCCGATGCTTGGTCTGCGCATCGAACCCTGGACGGCGGCGGCGCTCGGCCTCACCTTCTTCGCCAGCGCCTATCTCGCCGAAATCTGGCGCTCCGGCGTCGCGGCGCTACCCCTCGGTCAATGGGACGCCGGTGCCAGCCTCGGCCTGCACTATCTGCAGGAACTCAGGCTGATCATCCTGCCGCAGGCGTTTTCGATCACCCGCGCACCCACCGTCGGCTTCCTGGTGCAGCTGATCAAATCGACGGCGCTCACCTCGATCATCGGCTTCGAGGAGCTGGTGCGGACCTCCAACGCCATCAACAATGCGACCTTCGAACCGTTCAAGGTATACGGGCTGGTGGCGCTGATCTTCTTCGTCATGTGCTTTCCGCTGACGCAATACGCCCGCAGGCTCGAGAAACAGGCGGCTGCTCGCTGACGCGCCAAGGCAGCGCCCGATTTCAGACCGGCAACCCAAGCTGCTTGCGCAGGCTCTTGTCGAATTCGGATGCGGGGACGAAACGGCGCAGGAAACTGACCTGGCGCGCCATTTTTCCCGCCGCATAGCGTTTCTTCGGCGCGGGATCGGTCGCTGCTGCCAAAATGGTCTTGGCGACCACTTCGGGCGCATCGCCTTTTTCCATCGATTTCCGCACTGACATAGTCATCCCGGCGCGCGCGGAGTCGTAGATTTCGAGCGACCGGTCGGGGGCGGCAAGATTGTCCTCGAATGATGTGCGGGTATAGGCGGGCTCCACCAGCGAAACGCGAATGCCGAAGGGGCGCAATTCGTGATCGAGCGACTCGGAATACCCTTCGATGGCGTGTTTGGTCGACGAGTAAAGCGCGAAATAGGGAGCGGGGATGAACCCCTGTACCGAGCTCAAATTTACGATTCTGCCCTTCCCTTGGCGCCGCATTGCCGGCAGCACCGCGTTGGTCACGCGCAAGACGCCGAAGACGTTCACGTCGAACAGCGCCTTGGCCTGGGCGGTCGAGGACTCCTCCGCGCCGCCAAACAGCCCCATGCCGGCATTGTTGACAAGCACGTCGATGCGTCCGGCCGCGGCCAGAACGTCATCGACCATTGTCGCGACGGACGCGTCGTCGGTCACGTCGCAGGTCAGCATGGTCACGCCGGCGGATTGCTGTGAGGCCGTGCGACGGCTGGTTCCGAAGACGCGAAAGCCAGCGCCGAGCAAGGCGTCGGCGGTAGCGCGCCCGATGCCGGAAGATGCCCCTGTGACAAGGGCGACGCCGGGACTGGTCTTGTTCATGGAAATCATATCCTTCTTTGCGTTGGATCGGATTGGGAAAAGCATTGAGATAGGCCGGGGCAAAGGG
>NZ_RZPL01000729.1:0-2779 GCF_004022805.1 Mesorhizobium sp. M7A.F.Ca.CA.002.04.1.1
GAATTGACCGACGGAGCCTTCTGCTGGCCATTGATGCGGTGCAGCCGGTTGCCAGCGGGGTCATAGACGTCCCAGACATAGATGACGGTGGTGTCGGCGCCTTCCGACATCGTCGAGAAATAGCCTTTCAGCACATGTGTCACGGTCTGGTCGGCGCTGCCGGCGAGAGTGATGCCGCGCTGCCTGGCACGGGTCTGCAACTCCGCCGTCAGAGGTGTCGCAGCTTCCACCGAAGCGCCGACGATCGGCGCGATCTGCAAGCGGGTCTTCGACAGGATGGCAGCGCTTTGGGCTGATGTGACCGGTGCGGCGGCGGTTGCGGGAGCGCCAGACGTGCTGGTGGCGGGCCCGGCCGGAACCGTTGCCGCCGTGTTGCCTGACGTTGCGGGCAGCGTCTGGGTCGACGTCGCCGGCGGGGTGATCGCCGACGGTTCGAGCACGTCCTTTGCGTTGGTGCAGGCGGCAAGAGCCAATGCCACAAGCAATGACACGGTCGTCACATGCGATCGTCTCATTTGCCTTCTAACTCCTTGGCGAAGAACGCCTCCCACTGTGGATTCACTTTACGATCAAGTCGAGATCATGGCGGGACAGCGGCCTGGGCTGGGATTCGGTGGTCAGGTAGGTGCGGCCAAGCGTCATCGCCGTCTCGGTGTCGGAGTCCATGATGATCATATGGGCGAACAGCGTCATGTTGGGCGCGATCGGTTCGGGATTGCCCTGGTAGAACATCGGCATGTCCATCCAGGACGGGGTGAAGCGGGCGCCGACCGAATAGCCGCAGGCGTTCAGCCGGTGCTTGGTCAGGCCGTGTGCCTCCATGGTGCGGGCATGCGCATCGAAGACGTCGCCGAAGCTGTTGCCCGGCATCATCGCCTTCTCGACAGCCAGGAGTGCTGCGCGGGCGGCGTCGAACAGTTCCTGATGGCGCTTCGACACCTTGCCGGTCAGCACCGTGCGCATCATCGGCGCATGGTAGTGGTTGAAGACGCCGGCCCATTCGAGCGTCAGCTGGTCGTTCTTGGTGAGCTTGCGGCGGCCGGCCTTGTAGCGGCACAGCAGCGCATCGACGCCGGAGCCGATGATGAACTCGTTGGCCGGATAGTCGCCGCCGCCGGCGAAGATCGCGCCCTGCATGGCGGCCAGGATCAGAGCTTCGTCGCCGCCTTGCTTGATCAGCGGCAGTGCCGCGTCGAGCGCATCGTCGGAGAGATTGGCGGCCTTCTCGGCCTTGGCTATCTCGGCCGGGCTCTTGAACAGGCGCAGCCGGCCGACAATGCCGGACGCATCGGCGATCTGGCCGAAGGTCTGCAACTGCTCGTCCAGGCGGCGGCCGTTGAAGGCGGTCAGGCCGTGGGTGTCATATTCGACACCGATGCGGGCGCCGAGCAGGTCGAGTTCGTTGAGCAGATTGCGCAGGTCGACCGCGGGATTGGCGCCGTTGCGGTCGGTCCACAAGACGATGTTGTCGATAATCGAGGTCTGACGTGCCTGGCGCAGGTCGGCCGAGCGGGTCAGAAGCACCATCGAACCGTCGGCCTTGACCACCAGGCACTGGAAGAAGCAGAAGCCGAACGTGTCGTAGCCGGTCAGCCAATACATGCTTTCCTGCGCGAACAGCAGGATGGCGTCGAGCTTCTTTTCGGCCATCTCGATGATCAGCCGGTCGCGCCGCGCGTCAAATTCAGATCGTTCAAAATGCAGCGCCATTATTCCCTCTCCAAGACAATTGCCGAAACCTGCCGGCCGTAATCGGGCTCCTTGCGATGCGTGGTGCGCCGATAGGAGTAGAACAGGCCTTCCTCAGCGTAAGTGCAGCGGTCGAGGCCCTCAGCCGTCACGCCTGCCTTGGCCAGCCGGTCAACCGTGTAGCGGTTGAGGTCGAACATCGCATGGCCGGCATTGGCGGACGGAGCGAAATAGAGGATGTTTTCGGCGTCGGATTCGACAAAGCGGGCGACGAATTCCGGGCCGACCTCGTAGTTTCGCGGGCCGATGGAGGGGCCTAGCACGGCGACGATGTTTTGGCGCCGGGCGCCGAGGCTTTCCATCGCCAGGATGGTGTTTTCGAGCACGCCGGTGAACGCGCCTTTCCAGCCGGCATGCGCAGCGCCGATGATGCGCGCCTGCGCATCAGCGAACAGCACGGGACCGCAATCGGCGGTCGAGGCGCCGATGGCGATGCCCGGCCGATCGGTGACGATGGCGTCCGCCTTGGGGCGCTCGCCGGCAAAGGGCTCCCTGGCAATGACGACATCGGGCGAATGGATTTGCCAGGCGGTCAACAGATGGCTTGCCGGCACGCCCATCCAGGCAGCGACACGGGCGCGGTTCTCGGCAACCAGCGTCTGGTCGTCATTCGATCCGGTGCCGATGTTGAGGCCCTGATAGATGCCGCCGGAAACACCGCCGACGCGGGTGAAATAGCCGTGGCGGATGCCTTGTGCCTGCGCCTCGTCCAGCAGCGGCGACCGAACGGGATCCGGTTTGGTCTGATTCAGCATGCGGGCGTTGTTGTCCGTGTGGGCGGTTTCGTCAAGAAGAAGGTGCTTGGTCGAGAACAGGCTGCAAAGCGCGGACGGGAGATTGGGAGGGGCGGCGGTAAAAAGTCAATCCGCCTCGGCAAAGGGCCGAACCGCCACGCCGCGAGGCAGCACCGCAAGCACCTTGAACAGCTCGCCCATGGCTTGCGGCCCGGCGAGGCGCTCGACGTCGCCGGCGATCCTTTCGCGCGCCGCCTGACCGGCATCGGCGCCAAGGCGGCCGGCGCGCTCGAGGA
>NZ_RZPL01000072.1:0-12725 GCF_004022805.1 Mesorhizobium sp. M7A.F.Ca.CA.002.04.1.1
TGCCGTGCTCGACCGCCACGGCATGGTCGAGCGCCGCAAGCGCAGGCGCAACAGGGCGACGGGGACACCACTTTCAAACGGCTGTCGCCCTAACGATCTTTGGTGTGCCGACTACAAGGGCGAGTTCGGCAGAGAACACGGCCGGGACAGGGGATCACAAACACTTGACCGTTCCAGACCCTGGCAGTGGCGCATCGATTGACCGTTGGCTCTGTTCGTGGGCACCGAAAATAGGGCCTTCTTGGTCCTCGGCAGAGAATATGGCCCGGACGGGGGATAACAAACACTTGACCGTTCCAGACTCTGGCAGTGGCGCATCGATTGACCGTCGACTCTGTTCGCGAGCGCCGAAAATACGGACGACCCCTATGGTCAAAGTGCACTTCTGACCTGCTAGGCACTGTTCGATAACTGGAGGCACCCGCTACGGTGCCCTCGTATTTAAGACACCTGTCAGTTTCAAGCCTGGACATTGACGCGTGGCGCGGCTGCCATTCGTTGACCGCCACGTCGAATTGCCCGCCAACCAGTGTACAGCCGCCGGTGGTCACATTGAGCAAAAGTGCCGAGATCAGGAGGGGTTTCATAAGGCCTCTTCGTTTGGCTTTGTTAACGACCCCTTTCTTGCAATTGTAGCTGACAGCAGCCTGAAAGCCCCCAGATATTCGCTGGCGCCGGTTCAGCCTACTGTCAGCTTCGATCAATAAGGCAGGAGCCTTGCCCTCATACCGGAGCTCGGCAGCCTGATGCGAATACTGCTCATTGAAGACGACGACGACCTTAGAAGTGCTGTGCACGATCATTTGGTGGCTGGTGGCCACGCGGTCGACTGGGCCGAGGGCCTGTCCGGAGCGCGCGGTCATGCAGCTGTGGCCGGCTACGACGTTATTTTGCTCGACGTTCACCTGCCGGACGGCAATGGCATCGACTATCTGCGGGAGCTGATCAAGGGGCTTGATACAACGCCGGTCATCATTCTGACAGCCCGCGATCGGATTTCGCATCGCATCGAGGGGCTCAACGCTGGCGCCGACGACTATTTGGTCAAGCCGTTCGATCTGGGGGAACTCTCGGCACGCATCCGTGCAGTGGCACGTCGCCAAGGGCATTTTCCGGAGCCGCAATTTTCGGTTGGGACGCTTTCCATACAGGCAGCCGAGCGACGCCTCTTCCGCGACGGGCAGGAGGTCCACCTGTCTGGACGCGAATGGGCGGTGCTCGACTGCCTTCTACGCCGGCCCGGTTCGGTCGTTTCAAAGGGGAGGATCGAGCACGCGCTTTATTCATTCAATTCGGAGTTCGAGAGCAACACAGTGGAGGTTTATGTCAGCCGGCTCCGCAAGAAGATCGGCGGGGATAGAATAGCAACCGTGCGTGGCTCCGGATACAGGCTCGTGGTCACATGACGAACTCGAACAGCATGACGAGAAAGCTGATATCGTGGTTAGGCGGGGCAACGCTCCTGGTTTGGATCGCCGCCCCAACCATTGCTGCGTTCATTTTTTGCAATAATGTAAACGAAAGTTCGGATGACTTGCTCCAGGGGAGCGCAGAGTACAGAGAACCAGAGCTGATCAAGGTCTTGAATGGAAAACACGTTGATCAATACAATAACCACTTGCCAACTTATGAAAAGTACTGGACCTATCGTGAGCAGGTTATTAATAAGTACGGGGTAGTGCTTATTTCTGAACCGGAAGAGGGTCAGCAGCCCTTCCCTGATGCTCCCCTGAGTAACGGCTTTTGGCGAAACGCTGATTACCGCGTCTACACAGAGGAGATCCAAGACGGCGTGTATCATCAGTTGGCCGAACCGCTTGATGGCCGCCGTACCACAATCGCGAAGGGCGCACTTTTTGTCTTCCTTCCGACACTCGTGCTCCTGCCCTTTAGCTTAGCTGTTTGGTGGATCGTGATCCGGCGCTCGCTGCGGCCAATCGAGGTACTGCGACAGCAGATCGGATCGCGCGACGGCGGCAATCTGTCACCAATGGACTTGGGCGATTTCCCGGCAGAGTTGGCTCCAATCGCGGCATCCGTCAATCGGCTTCTCGATCGTCTGCGGGCGGCTCTCGAGGCCGAACGCGAGTTCGCCGCAAACAGTGCGCATGAACTGCGCACGCCGATCGCAGGTTCAATCGCTCAGATGCAGAGATTAGTGGCCGAGCTTCCCAATGGGTCGGCCAAAATGCGTGCGCGCGGCATCGAGCAAGCGCTGTCGAGCCTTGGCCGCCTTGTCGAAAAAGTGCTTCAGCTCGCTCAAGCCGAATCGGGGGTTGGCATGGCGGATCACGCGATCGATCTTGTCCGATCGGTTCGGCTGGAAATCGATGACCTGAGGAAAAAGCCGCAATATGCCGGACGCCTGCATCTTAACGTCGACGGCTGCCCCACTTTGATGCGCAAAGTGGATGTCGATGCGTTTGGGATCCTCCTTCGTAACCTGATCGAGAATGCGCTGATACATGGACTGCCCACTGTTCCGACAACAGTTTCCGTCCAAACTGATGGAACCATCGCTATTGCAAACGCCGGACCGGTGGTGCCCCTCCCCGACCTCGAAGGGCTTACAAAGCGATTTAGTCGTGGTGCTACTCCTGCTGCGGGCTCAGGCCTTGGTCTACATATCGCTAACATGGTTATCCAGCGGATCGGTGGCAGTCTAGAGCTTGCGTCGCCCGCCCGCGGTCGCAATGATGGTTTCGAGGCGATCATACGAATTCCTCAATGACACCGGTGAATTCGACGACAGTTGGACACAGGGCGGATTGCTGGCAAGGCTGCTGACAGGGCGAACTGTACGGCAGTATGTATACGGCGTAGAAATCGTACTTCACACAACGCATTTCGGCCGCGGCAATCAATGCCGCTATCATCGTCTGAGCAGTTCGATCGAAGCGACACGACATGATCGGCAAAATCGAAGGCTCCGCCTCACCGCTCGCTCGATTTCGCCCGGGGAGAAAAAAGGCCATCCGAGAAAGTGCAAGCCGCCGCGCAAAGGCGACGTGTCCAATTGTCTGGGTGCCCCTGTGCGCCGGCCCGATCGGGTTGGCGCAGGTCCAGTAAGGACCCGGACCAACCATTCCATTTAGACGACCGGCAGGTTTTAATCGGCGTCCGGATCGCCGTCCCAAAATGCCCCAAGTATACGGCTAGAAAGGCTGCCAACGATCGAGCTTTGGTCGGAGGCGTGCTTGTCAGCGTCTTGGGTGCTTGACCGGCCTTTGCAATGGCCATCGCCATCGCAAGTATCGTGCGTGGCCAGTGAGACCGCAATTTCATCAGCCTGGAGCCGACCGTATCGGTGCTTTTTTATGATTTAGGGATTTTTCGTTTTCCTCTTGGATCATCACGGGTTTGGAGAGGATCTGGTGTTAAGTGCCATTCGGAGCGCCGGCGAACGGCCCGAAATTAATGTGGTCGAGTGATGAAGCCTCCCGAATGCGTTAAACGAGACCCTTTATGGCGGCCCTGGCTGACAACAGTCTGAAAGCTGCAAGCGGCATGCGAAAATGGGGCGATCCTGAATGACGACAGATGCTATCAACATGAAAGAGGCTCGCCCTGAAAGCTGAGCACGCTTTATGCTCAGGCTGCTGACAAGGCCAAAGCAGCGTAAGTGCGTAGTGAAATCCAAGGTCCACATGGGTCGTCGCGCGTCCCATGCGCCTGGGAAGGCGCCGGCCCGGCCAAGCTTTCCCAGCTCGTCCGCATGATGCTTCGCTGAGCGTCAATGGACGTTGGCGCGAGACCAAGGCGTCGTGCGTTGCAATCCGGACGGTCCAGGGTATCAGGAGTTTCACGGCCTCGGCCCGCTTGGCTGGCCACAGTTGAAGCTCCAACGTACCGGCTGGCACCGGGAAATTGGGCTCTGCGCTGCCTCAACGCTGATGGCACGGTCAATGCTTGCCTACCGATGGGGCCGCCCATGCCGTGATGCTGTCGGTCGACGTTCGCAAACCAGACCCTCGCGAGACCCAGCGAAGGGGCTCGCCGGTACGACGAGGGACCTTACCTCTTTATGCGCGGCATCATTATCGAGGATGACATGTTGCCTTACACGTCGTCCCTCGCGCTCGGGTCTTTGTGGGGCGGATGAAGTCCTGATCGCGGTGGCACTGCTGCATGTTTGCGTAAGACCCATCCAGTCACGATCGCGCTGTCCTTCGATGTCGCGGTGCTGATAGGCGGGCAGATCGGTGTGCGCGGCGCCCGCCAAAGGATCGTCGTCACGCCGGAGGAGGCGAGCGTCATAGCCGGCGCGCCGGCGAAAGGCGCTTTCTGTCGGATGCCCGACAATGTCGGATATCGCAAGTATCAAGGTTGGATCAAACCTTGCGAATCGGGGCTTTCTTACTTGGCACGGGGCATGCTCAGGTATCCGCAAACACCCAATGGATAACGAGCAGACTTCCCATGGCCTCACCATGCCGAAAGTTTCCCGGACGCATCCAAAGATGAGGCTCGCGTCAGGCCCAGCAACACGCTGACGGCTCATGTGGCTCGGCGTCGCGTGCCGATCCACTTTCTCCCAATAGGCGTTCGGGAGACATAGATCCTTCAAAATGAGGAACAGATCACTTTGCCAGGAACGCAGCCCATAACCCCACTCTCCCTACCAGAACTACCAAGCAAGCCCCGCACTCATGGGCTTCGCAGGACGTCCGTTGCGTCCGAGTTGGTCGGCGCGGGGCCGGCTCCGATCCCCGTCGCATGGGAGGACGGCAAGGCGAGGGATTTCGTGCTCGACAACGGCATGGAGGTGGTCGTCATTCCCAACCACCGGGCGCCGATCGTCACCCACATGGTGTGGTACAAGATCGGCAGCGCCGACGAGCCGCCGGGCAAATCCGGCATCGCCCATTTCTTCGAGCATCTGATGTTCAAGGCGACGACCAACCATGCGGGCGGCGAATTCGACCGCGCAGTGTTCGAGATCGGCGGCTCCAACAACGCCTTCACCTCCTCCGACTACACCGCCTTCTATCAGACAGTGGCGCCGTCGGCGCTCGAGCTGATGATGAGCTTCGAGGCCGACCGAATGCGAAACCTCATCCTGACCGACGATGTCGTCAAGACCGAGCGCGATGTGGTCATCGAGGAGCGCCGCTCAAGCACCGACACCAACCCGCAGGACGTTCTCCATGAGGAGATCGACGCGACGCTGTGGCAGAACCACCCCTATCGCATCCCGATCATCGGCTGGATGCAGGAGATCGAGCAGCTGAACCGCGTCGACGCCACCGTCTTCTATGAAAAGTACTACTGGCCCAACAACTCCGTGCTGATCGTGGCCGGCGATGTCGAACCGGACACGGTGCGGGCGCTGGCCGAAAAGACCTATGGCAAGGTGGCGCGCGGACCTGACCTGCCGCCGCGCATCCGGCCGGTTGAGCCCGAGCAGAACACCAGGCGCACCGTCACGCTCTCAGACGCCCGCGTCAGCGTGCCCAGTTTTTCGACGCAGTGGGTGGTGCCGTCCTACCACACCGCCAAGCCGGGCGAGGCCGAAGCGCTCGACCTGCTGGCCGAAATTCTCGGCGGCGGTAACCGCGGCCGGCTCTACCAGGCGCTCGCTGTCCAGCAAGGTATCGCTTCCAGCGCCCGCGTCTATTTCCAGGGCACTATGCTCGACGACACCAAGTTCGCCATCTATGGCGCACCGCGCGGCGATGCCAAGCTGGCTGATCTCGAAGCGGCGGCCGCTGCCGAAGTTGCCCGCATTGCCGAGGATGGTGTCAGCAACGAGGAACTAGGCAAGGCCAAGGACCACTATTTGCTCAATATGATCTTTGCGGAAGACAACCTGGACTGGCTCGCCAGCATCTACGGCTCGACGCTGGCCACCGGCGGTACCGTGAAGGATGTCGAGGAACGGCCGAATCGCATCCGCAAGGTTACCCCCGAGCAAATCAAAGCAGTTGCCGCCCGCTATCTCGCGTTCGACCGTTCGACCACGGGCTATCTCTTGCCCAAGACGGAGAATCAAGAGATGACGCTCGGCGCTCGGCCCCATGCTGCGATGAACATCCAGGAGGTGAAGTCCGAAAAGGGCATCATCGCCTGGCTGGTGGAGGACCACACAGTGGAAATCGTCAACATCGGCTTTGCCTTCAAGGGCGGCACCAAGCAGGACCCGGTCGGGAAGGAGGGGATGGCCAAACTGATGGCCGGCCTGTTCATCGAAGGCGCTGGCCATTACGACAGCGGTGCCTTCCAGGTGAAGCTCGACCATGCCGGCGCCGAAATGAGTTTGGACGCGCAAAGCGACGACATCTACGGATCGATGTGCATGCTTTCCAAAAAGCAGGACGCGGCGTTCGGCCTGCTTCGGCTCGCGCTGAACGCGCCGCGCTTCGAGCAGGGGCCGATCGATCGCGTCCGCGCCGAGATTGTCTCCCGCATCGTCGGCAGCGAGCGAGACCCTAACGCCATCGCTCAGCGCAAATGGCTGCGCGCGATCTATGGCGCGCATCCTTGTTCAAGGCTGGGAGAAGGCACAAAAGAGAGCCTGCCCGGCATCACGCCGTCCGACCTCCGCGCCTTCCACCAGGCCATTTTCGCTCGCGACGGGCTCCATATTGCCGTGGTGGGTGACATTGACGCGAACACGTTGAGGGAAAGGCTTGACCAGCTGTTTGGTGATTTGCCTGAGCAACAAACCCTCGTCCCCGTCTACGATGTCGCGCCGAAACTCGGTCAACTGGTGGAGGAGAACTACGACCTGCCGCAGACTTCGCTGACGTTGGCCTGGCCTGGCGTGAAGCCTAGCGCGCCGGATTTCTACGCGGCCGTGCTGCTGAACGACATCCTTGGCGGCTCATACTTGACTTCCCGCCTTTACGAGGAGGTACGTCAAAAACGCGGCCTTGCCTATCACGTCAGCTCTGAACTAACCCTTGACTCGCTTCTGGTTACGACAGAGACACGCTCGGACTGCGCTGCCCAAACACTGAGCATCGTGCGAGATGTGGTAAAGCAGATGGCGCAGCAAGGACCGACCGGGGCCGAGCTCAAGGCGTCGAAGAAGCACCTGATCGGCGCCTATGCCATCGACCAACTGGGCTCGACCCGCTCGATTGCAGACCGGCTCCTGGATTTGCAGATTCACAAGGCCGACGTCGACTACAACCAGCGTCGCGCCCGCAGCATCGGTCGGGTGACGCTCAAACAGGTCAAGGCGGCGGCCAAAAAGCTGCTTTCGGCCGAGCCCGCCATTTTGGTGGTCGGCCCGCCGCTGGGCGGCAAGGATGAGTAAAGAAACTCATCTCACCTTCCTTCTTCATCGGGGCTTCTCGTGGGAAGAGCGAATGTGGAGGCCCGTGGGCCAAGCAGATCATGCAGACGCGCGGAGTCGTTTTCGCCGACCTTGCGCGGCATTGGCGGTCCGGCGGCCTCTCGCCGAAATGGCGCTCCTCAGCATGTATGCCGCCTTTTTGCAGAATTCAGTCGCATGCCACCAGCAGGCATGGTGGATGAAGCAAACATCCGACTGCTTAATCCATCAATTGATGAACCGCGGGCACTCAAACTAACGAAACTGCTGTCTTTTCATCGGGCTAGCGTGGTCTACCAGCTGCTTTGCCGAGGCCCTACGACGAACCCACTGGTGCAGAATACACACTGACGGCCTGTCGACCTGGATGTTCGCTGCGTTGAGGAGGAATCCGGTATTGCCCCTGTGCCTGCCGATGATCCGCCGTCTGAAATCCCCGCACCTGTTTGGAGCCATCGACCGCCTGCCGGCACTCGGCAGACCAGTTGGCAATAAGACGTTCGAGGTCGTCAATCCGTCGACCGGCGAAGTTTTGGCAGAGCTTCCCGATATGGGCGTGGAGGAGACACGTGCTGCGGTAGACAAGGCCTATGTTGCGCAGTCGGGATGGGCCGCGTTGACGGCCCGAGAACGTAGCGACGTTCTTTGGCGATGGCATCAGCTGATCATCGACCATGCAGGCGATCTCGCCGCGATTCTGACTGCGGAAATGGGCAAGCCGCTTGCCGAAGCCATTTCAGAGGTATCGCATGCGGCGGCGTATCTGCAATGGTATGCCGAGGAGGCCAATCGCGTCTATGGCGAGACGATCTCGGCACCCTCGACAGACCGCCGAATGCTAGTGATCAAGCAGCCCATCGGCGTTGTTGGCACGATCACGCCATGGAATTTCCCGGCCTCCATGGTGGCGCGCAAAATCTCGCCGGCCTTGGCTGCGGGCTGCACAATCGTGCTCAAGCCCGCTGAACAGACGCCGCTCGTGGCTGGCGCAATGTTCGCCCTCGCCCATCAGGCCGGCTTTCCCGATGGCGTGGTCAACCTGATCTATGCGTCCGAAGGTGATCGCGTGGGCCGTGAACTCTGCACCAATTCCAAAGATCAGCTTTACCGGTTCGAACGAGGTCGGACGGCTGCTGATGCGTCAGTGCTCTGACCAGATCAAGAAGGTCAGCCTTGAAACCGGCGGCAATGCACCTTTCATCATCTTCGATGATGCCGACATTGACGGTGCTGTTGACGGTGCGGTCCAGGCGAAGTTCCGCAATGCCGGCCAGACCTGCGTTTCCGCGAACCGCATTTACGTCCAATCGAGCGTTCACGATGAGTTCGTCAAGAAATTCGTGGAAAGAATCCGGCACTTGTCGGTTGGCGACGGATTCGATGCCGGAGTGGACATCGGACCGCTCATCGACAAGCATGCTCTGGCCAAGATCGAGTCTCACGTCGCAGATGCCATTGCGAAAGGCGGCACAATACGATGCGGGGGCCAGCGTATCGGCAAGAATGGCACGTTTTTCGAACCCACGGTCCTCACCGAGATTTCCAGCGTCATGGCAGTCGCGCAAGAGGAGACATTCGGGCCGCTCGCGCCGATCATTCGCTTCAACGATGCGGATCAGGTCGTGCGCGAGGCCAATGACACGATATACGGCCTCGCCGCATACTTCTATGCCTCAAACCTGAAGCGGGTCTGGCGTGTGGCAGAGGCTCTGGAATATGGCATGGTTGGCATCAACACGGGACGCATGTCCTCGGAGGCGGCACCGTTTGGCGGGATCAAACAATCCGGCATCGGGCGGGAGGGTTCCCGTCATGGCCTCGAGGACTATCTGGAAATGAAATATCTTTGCATGGGCGGGATTTGAAACCTGCTGCACTGTCTCTCCGCCCCACCGGGGGGCGGCCTGCGGTCAATGCCGCCACCTAATTGGAAGTTCCAAACGCCGTTGACCTGAAACACGGATGCCCGGCAGGAGACTGAGCTCGCTGTCGGGCCGGACATGCCTTGGGAGGGCATAAGTCAGCGCTCCTAGGGCCGATGGGCCACTCAGTTCGTGCGCCTTTTGCCGATTGCGTTGCATGTGCCGTGCCAAGCCAAAAAGCATTGATAAACCGCCGATGGATCAGCTTTTGCCCTGTTGCGCATTCTACATTGTGGGATATGCGACAATGCCCAAGCGGTTGAATCGTCGTGTTGCAGAACCCCAGACGGGTCATGACTGCTATTCTTAGGACAGTGCGCAGCAAGCCGCTACTCGCTGCACTCCAGGCACACCATTTCCATAATCAAGCGGTGGGTGCTATGTTGACCGAGCTGTCGACCAGGGAACGGTGTGAGGCCTCAGATCCCTCCATATTGTTGCACCCGCCGGTCCAACAGGACTGCAGGTCCGGCCTCAAAGGATCTTGGCTGCTATGGCGACATTGCGGTGCACGCCGCTTTCCGACCAATGATGTGCGTCCAGGTCGAGGCCGGCCCTAATGAACCACCGCCTTGGCACCCTCGCCCATCTCATTTCGGCATCGACAAGCTAGACCAGAGCGCACTTGCAAGGCGCCATGCAGTCCTGTCGGCGGGCGAACTGTTGGTGACGGGTACAGCTGCGAGCGAACGTTCATCCACCGACGCACAGCGCGGACTGTCGCTTTTCAAATTAGGAAATCTCTGTAGCCACCATTCATGAGCGCGCGGCCACGCGAGACGGCCCGACGGATGCGGTCGCGCAGATGATCGCGAGGATCCGCCCAGTCGGCATGGACGCGCCGTTGACCGATGAGAACTTCGGCGAGCTCGCGATGAGGTGCTCCGGCGAGCGAACCGTCGAGCGCACGAAGAACGAAGGACAAACGAACGCCGCGCTTTTCCGGCGCAAACAAGCGGGGGGGCAACTGTTGCCCTAGACTGAGAGCATTGAGGCACTCCAGTCCCCTCAGTCGATGCTTTAAAAGCACCGCGGGCCAGATGGCTTGCGTATGCAGGCAAACAGGGTGGAGGATATTCGCGCCCGAGACGGCGAGCTGCAGCGCGTGGTCCGCATTGCGAAGAAGAACATGCTGGCTCTTGTCGGGCGCCAGCAGGACGATTGCACGACAGGGCAATGCCGAGAGTTCGAACGGCGGTGTCGGCGACGAGGCAGGCAACCGTTCCGCAATGACCGGCAGCACATGGACGCACCAGAGCGGACACCAGAATACGACCGAAGCGCGGCCACAAGACTCCGCGAAACAGAACACCCCAGCGTGACAGGTCGCCGGCCGACGCGACCATATCGAGAAAGGATTGGAGAGACCAAGTCTTGCAATGCTGGCGCGCAGCGGTCAGATCGCGCTGGAACGCTGGATTGCGGCGTAAGAACTCCCAAGCCCACTCCCGCAGCGTCAGGCCAGCGGTGTAGTCGTATGATCTTTCATCCCGCCAATCGGCCTGATCCGCGCCAGTCAGGAGATTCATGACTGACATCCCCTGCCCGCGCCTGCGTGCGTCGAAACATTATGCCACTTCGCAAAGCATCGGCGAAGGCAGCAGACGTCGAAGACCCCGTTTCGTTGAAGCGTCAGCCATCGCCACTGTCGGCGACAGAAGATGTGCCCAAATTGCCACCAGACCGTCGAACTGGCACAGCGACGGCCAGCGCGACCTGGAATTGATCCCGTAACGGTCATCGGCTCCTGCGTCGCGATCCAGACGTCCCTTGAAGGCGCAGTAGCGCGGCAGTGGATCGCACGCTGCTTGTCGGCAAGTTGTCGTAGCGGCGGCGCCATAGGCACGGTCATCGGAGGGTCTCCTGCGGCAAGCTTTCGCCATTGGAGGCCAATCTCCCCGCTAGGGCAGCCTGTGCAGTTGCACAGGTGAAGCGGATCAATCAGGGGGAGCCATGGCGGAAACTGGATGATGGCGGCTTGAGGAGAGCGGCGTATCGAGGCGGGTGATGAAGCCTGCCAGTACCTCTCAAGGAGAGTGATACGCCATGAACGAGACTATCAACACATTGTTCGCCTTCGTCAGCCCGACGAAATCGATGATACCCTGACGGATGTACTTCGCAGCGGCGCGCGCAAATTGCTTGCGCATGCGATCGAGATGGAGGCCGAGGCGTATGCCAAGGCGGTCGACTGCCTGACGAAAGATCATATTGCGTCGCTGGCGCTCTACGATTTCCCCGCCCAACACTGGGATCATCTGCGAACGTCCAATCCCATCGAAAGCGTCTTTGCAACCGTTCGCTATCGCACGGTGCGTACCAAGGGCTCGCTATCCTCGAAAACCGCCCAGCTGATGGTCTTCAAGCTGTTGGCCGCGGCCAGGAAGTGGCGACGATTGAAAGGACAAAATCAGTTGCCGAAACTCATCGCAGGTGCCAGGTTCCTGGACGGAATCCAGGTCATCGAAACGAAGCCGCAGAGCGCCGCTTGATCAGCCTCGTCACCCAAATTCCAGCATAGCTCCATCGGAACTGCCAGCCTTCCTTGCCGATCAGGCGCATATCAGCGCTGACGATACCGAGGACGGCGATGGCGGTCACCTCCAGGCCGCCGAGTAACGACCCTCAAAACACCGCACTGGTCGAGGCCAGCCTGAACCGGTATCTTGTGCCTGCCCTCGGGAGTCGCTCTATCCACCATGTGATCGACACCGACATTGCTAACATCACCAAGAAGATCGTCGCCGGGGGTCACCCGCAAGCGGCTAACACGGCCTTCTGGTGTATGCGGGCATTTTTCAACTGGTGTCGCAAACCGCCGCAACGGCTCATCCGCGGTTTCCCCGCGAGGGATTGGAAAATCCGGATCCGGCCCCGATCGTCAAGCGCAAGCGAGTGGTGAACGATGCCGAACTGGCGGCTATATGAACGGGCTGTGAGCCCGAACCGGGCGATATCGGCTATTCGTTCGGCTCCATCGTCAAGCTGCTCATTCTGACCGGACAGAGGCGTACGGAAGTTGCCGCGATGCGTTGGTCCTCAACCTTGAAGCCGGAACATGGAACTATCGGGTGACCGCACGAAGAACGAAGAGCCTACGCTTATTCCGCTGTCCACACTGGCGGTGTCGGTCCCCCAGACGGTACCGAAGACCAATGACACGTTTTTTTCCCTGCGAGGGGCAACGAAAGAAGCCACTTCTCAGGCTACGCGAAGGGCAAGAAGGCTCTAGACGGCAAGGTCAATACTGACGGGGTGGCTTTGGAGAACTGGACCCTTCACGATCTGCGCAGGACGCTCGCGACAAATCTCGGCAGGCGGCAGGTATTGCCACACGTCATCGAGCACATACTGAATCACAAGGCGGCGTCCTTGACAGACATTGGCGAAATCTACAATCTCTATAGCAACGTCAAGGAGAAGCGCGAGGTGTTGCAGATGTGGTCAAATCACATCGAATGGCTGATCAAGCAGGCTGCGGATGACGCTCTGGCGGCGTAGCTGCTGGCATGGGCGGAAGATGC
>NZ_RZPL01000730.1:0-2771 GCF_004022805.1 Mesorhizobium sp. M7A.F.Ca.CA.002.04.1.1
CTTGATCGACGTCACGATGCCGGTCTTGTCATCGACGGTCACCGCCACCTTGGCGCCGACCTTCAGTTTCCCGATCGTCGCTTCGGGCGACAGCTGGTAGATCTTGCCGTCGTCGAGGGTGATCGACTTGGTCGTCGGATCGACGGCCTGAATGGTGCCCTGAACGGTCGCGGCATAAGCGGTGCCGAGGAAGGCGAGCAGAGCAGCGGTGGTTGCGAGGGTCTTCTTCATTGGTAAGCACTCCGTGCTGTTTCACTTTTCCGGACCGCCGCCTTGGGAAACGACAGCACCGGACGGCCTGAAACTGGACGGAAAGCGCACCCTCCGCAAATCACATTGGGTGAATTTTCGCAAACAATATCATAGGCTTAATTCCGACACATTATCTGCGACCTAGATCATTTCAGGCCGCTTCGGCTCCCCCAATGAACGCACTTCTGTCCGCGAAAAGAGTCACTTGGCCGATTGTGACGGGCGGCTTTCGATCACCACGCAGCCGCCGCAATCCATCTCGGGCGGCATCACGAAACAGAGCGCTGACCGATCGTCGATACACATTTTGTTTCGCGGATCAGTTCAAAAACCGCCACGCCAACGCTGATCAAACTCGCGCTACGGTTGCAAACCGACGTCGAATGCGGGATGGTGTCGACCGTTGACATGAAGGGGGGCCTTCCATGAAGCTTGCAGTCTGGACTGCGATGTCCCTGATGCTGGCGCTTGCTCCAGGATTGGCCGGCGCACAAGCCACGGATCCGGGCGACGACAAAACAATTATCTTCACTCCCGGCGACCCAGAGATGGCAGCGGCCACCGCGCAGGCGCTCGCCAGCCTGGACGACTTCCTGGCACTGTCCGAGGCGCCTCCCGCCGACACAGAGAGGTTCAAATTGAAGGTCAAGGTACGGGACGGCAACGTCACCGAACACTTCTGGGTCATACCGTTCCGCCGCACCGAAACCGGATTTGTCGGCATGTTGGCAAACCAGCCGGAGGAAGTGCACAACGTCGTCCTCGGCCAGAACATAGAATTCACCAGGGACGATATTTCCGACTGGGGATACACACGCGGCGGACGTCAGGTCGGCAGCTTCACCGTGTGCGTCATGTTCAACAAAATGTCGAAAGAAGAGGCGGACTACATGCGTGACAAATACGGCTTCGAGTGCTGAAAGCGCAGCCCGATCAACCCGCTTCGTCCTTCGCGCCGATCTTGCGCACAAGTGCCGCCGTCGCCAGCATCGCGCCCATGTCCGATATCATCGGCGCGACATGCCTGCTGTAGTCGAGCGGCACCGAAATATCCGGCAGCTCGAAGAAGTTCTTCGTCTGCGGCAACAGTAGGAAACCATCGCTGCCGTTGAGCGCGACGCGGGCTGGGTCGTCCGGCCAGGTTTCGCCAAGCCATTTCAGCGCCTGCGCCAGCCGGCCGCTCACCAATGGCTGTGCCGCCCCGAGATTGTCGGTGCGGAACTCGTAGGCGGCATCGAGCAAAGCATCGCCGCTGGACAGCTCTTGCAGCTTGCTGGCAAATATGCCGCGAAAGAAGCTGATCACCGCGTTGGTCCGCCGCGTCGCCACCAATATGCCGGGAAACGGCGCGATGGTCTCGAAAGCGACGATGACGCCCTGGAAGGCGGTCGAGGAGCCCTTGCCCGACCCTTCCCGCAGATGCGCCTCGTACAGTTCGAACGGAAACCCCTCATAGCGGCCCGCCACGATGTCGTCGAACGCCTGCCGGTTGAACGGACCAACCGCCGTGCGCGGCAACCGGTCGAAGGAATTCGGCGTCACGCCATGCTGGTAGCGCATGTCGGCGATGAAGCCGAATATGATCGGCAGCAGCGTCTCGCGGAACGATTGCTGCAGCCGCGTCGCCGGTTTCCTGGCCTGGAAATAGAGCAGGATCGAAGCCGCGAAGCCGATCACATAGAGAAATACATGCGGCGTCGAGACCCATTGCTCGTTGGGGTCGGCGACCTTGTTGAACAGCCAGGCGACCAGCACCACGGCCACCAGCACCAGCCCCACGAACACCGGCACCCGCCAGCGCACCTGCCGGACCGCCGAAGCCCTCGCCGCTTCATAGGCCTCGATGTCTTTTCGGATGCCGGCGATGACCGTTTCGCTCGGCATGAAATCCGCTGATTCCACCGCTACCCCCGCAATCCTGCCTCTGCGGGAGCATGATAGTTGGTTTTGCAAGGGCCGCCAGATGGTTAAGCGGGAACGCCTTCATCGGTTGGTGGAGAAGGGAAGACCGCTTTCAGTCGCTCCGCGACCCTGTCACGCATTCGGCCCTCCAAAGCCTCCATCAACACCAGCCGCTCGTGGTCGCCAGCGCGCAGGCGCATGAAGGGATGCATCCGGTAAGACGCGATCCTGCCGCGCGTACCGGCATCGGCACTGACATCGACAACGAGGATAGAGCCGATGCGGCCCGGCCATGGCTGCCGGGCAAAGGCGGTACCGAGGAAATCGCCGAGCCCATAGGCGACGATCGTCCCGTCAATCTTTTCCACCGGCTGCACGACATGGGCATGATGGCCCGCGATCAGCCCGGCGCCCTGCCCGGCCAGCCGCCTGGCCAGCGCTCGCGTCCCGTCGCGCGGAAAATGTCGGAACTCCCAGTCCCAATGCGGCACGGCGCAGAGAAGGTCCAAGCCAGCGGGTGGCCAGCTCGCCGGATCGCTGTCCATCGAAACGCGCCCGGCAAACAGTTTTTCATCGGCGTTCCGCCACAGCGTGAAGGCGGCGAAGCCGATATCAAG
>NZ_RZPL01000731.1:0-2752 GCF_004022805.1 Mesorhizobium sp. M7A.F.Ca.CA.002.04.1.1
CCCCCGCCGTAGAGGCGGGTTTTTCATTTCAGGCTCTCCCCCGCCTTCAGCCGAAAGCGCGTCAAAGCGTGATCGCATGCTTGCGTTCCCCATGCCCCATCTTGCATCGATCGAGGATGCGGTTTACGCCCTCTGGCTGAAACGCATCGCACTGAAAGCGATGCGTTTCAGTTTTGTTTGAAGCATGTCGTTGTCCCAAACCGCTGCGCACTTTGGGCGACATGCTACCCCGGAGCGTTCAAACCATGCTTGACATCAAATGGATTCGCGACAACCCGAAGGCCCTTGTCGAGGCGCTGGTGAAGCGCTCGTGGTCGGCTGACGAGGCGCAGTCCACGGTCGGCGGGCTGATCGCCTCGGACGAGGCGCGGCGCGAACACGTTACCGAGCTACAGACCAAGCAGGAGCGCCGCAATGCCGCGTCGAAAGAGATCGGCAACGCCATGCGTTCGGGCGATGCTGCCCTGGCCGAGACGCTGAAAGCCGAAGTCGGCGAGATCAAGGTCTTCATCCAGAACGGCGAGGCGCGCGAACGCGAGCTGGACAAGGCGCTGAACGATGCGTTGGCGGTGCTGCCCAACGTGCCGTTCGACGACGTGCCTGTCGGCAAGGACGAGCACGACAATGTCGTCAAGCACATCGTCGGCAAGGTGCCGACGCGGCCGAACTGGGTGAAGGAGCATTTCGAGATCGGCGAAGCGCTCGGCATGATGGATTTCGAGCGCGCGGCAAAGCTGTCAGGCTCGCGCTTCACCGTGCTGAAAAGCGGGCTGGCGCGGATGGAACGCGCGCTCGGCCAGTTCATGCTCGATTTGCACACGACCGAGCATGGCTACGAGGAAGTCATTCCGCCGCTGATGGTCAAGGACGATGTTTTGTTCGGCACCAACCAATTGCCGAAGTTCGAGGAAGATCTGTTCTTTACGCCGCACGGGGAGGGCAGGCTTGGCCTGATTCCCACCGCCGAGGTCCCACTCACCAACCTTGTGCGTGAGGAAATCACCGCGCATGAAAAACTGCCGCTGCGCTACACCGCGCTGACACCGTGCTTCCGTTCGGAAGCGGGCTCGGCCGGGCGCGACACGCGCGGCATGCTGCGCCAGCATCAGTTCTACAAGGTCGAGCTGGTGTCGATCACCGATCAGGAATCGTCACTTGCCGAGCATGAGCGGATGACGCAATGCGCCGAGGAAGTGCTGAAGCGGCTCGGCCTGCCGTTCCGCACCATGACGCTGTGCACCGGCGACATGGGTTTTGGCGCACGCAAGACCTATGACATCGAGGTCTGGCTGCCCGGCCAGAACGCCTATCGCGAGATCTCGTCCTGCTCGGTGTGCGGCGATTTCCAGGCACGCCGCATGGACGCCCGCTACAAGGACAGGGACGGCAAGGGCAACCGCTTCGTCCACACGCTCAACGGCTCGGGCACAGCCGTTGGTCGCGCGCTCATCGCCGTCATCGAAAACTACCAGAACGAGGATGGCAGCGTAACCATTCCTGAAGTGCTGCGGCCTTACATGGGCGGTCTGGAAAAGATCGAAGCGAAATAATGCGTATCCTCCTGACCAATGACGACGGCATTCATGCCGAGGGCCTGGCGTCGCTCGAACGCGTCGCACGTACGCTGTCCGACGATGTCTGGGTGGTGGCGCCCGAGCAGGACCAGTCCGGCTATGCGCATTCGCTGTCGATCTCGGAGCCGCTGCGGCTGCGCAAGATTGGCGAGAAGCATTTTGCCGTGCGCGGCACGCCGACCGATTGCGTCATCATGGGCGTCAAGAAGATCCTGCCTGGCGCACCCGACCTGATCCTGTCCGGCATCAATTCGGGCGCCAACATCGCCGACGATGTCACCTATTCCGGCACCGTCGCCGGCGCCATGGAGGGCGCGCTGCTCGGCATTCGCTCGATCGCGCTCAGCCAGGGGTACAGCTATGTCGGCGAAGATCGCGTCGTGCCCTACGAGACGACGGAGGCGCTGGCGCCGGCGCTGCTGAAGAAACTTGTCGCGACGCCATTGCCGGACGGCGTGCTGCTCAACGTCAATTTTCCCAACTGCACGCCCGAGGAAGTCGCAGGCACGGTGGTCACCTCGCAGGGCAAGCTCGTGCACTCCCTGTGGGTCGACGAGCGCCGTGACGGGCGCGGCCTGCCTTACTACTGGTTGCGTTTCGGCCGCGAGCCGGTCGAAGGCAAGCAAGGCACCGACCTCTACGCCTTGCGCAACCGGCTGGTGTCGGTGACGCCGCTGCAGCTCGACCTTACCGCCCATGAAATCCGTGACCAACTGAGCAAGGCGCTCGCATGAACCAGGGCCTCCCGATCGACGACCGCGAAGGTTTTGCCGCCTTTCTGCTGCGTCTGCGCGGCCGGGGGACTGTGCCGAAGGCGCTGATCGCGGCCTTCGAGGCGACGCCGCGGCGCGGCTTCCTGGCGGCCCAGTTCCATCAGATCGCCTGGTCGGACCGCATGCTGCCGATCGAATGCGGCGAGGCGATCGAAGGCGCCGACATGCAGGCGGCGGTGATCGCCGCACTCACCATCGAGCAGGGCAACCGCGTGCTCGAGATCGGCACCGGCTCGGGCTACACCTCGGCGGTGATGTCGCGGCTGGCCGCGCGGGTCATCACCACCGATCGCTACAAGACGCTCGCCGAGCAGGCGCGGCAACGCTTCGAGGCGCTCGGCATCGGCAATGTGATCGTGCGCCACGCCGATGGTTCCGGCGGGCTGCCGAATGAAGGGCCATTTG
>NZ_RZPL01000732.1:0-2750 GCF_004022805.1 Mesorhizobium sp. M7A.F.Ca.CA.002.04.1.1
GCTCATGATGGTCCCTCCTGATGGTTCTATCCCCTTCTTGCTGGGGTCGAACCAAGGACGTGGCATGGAGCGGCGATCCGACAGCGGGGCAGATTCTTTTAAGCCCGCGCGCCTTTGCCTACGAAAAATAGAACTTTTCCGCCGGGATCATCTTCGGCGGCGTTTCGCCAAGCGCCTCGAACACCGAGATTTCGCAGACACGGCAGAGGCTGTCGAGAGCGAGGTCGTTGGCTTCGGTCCCGAACGGATCCTCGAGCTCTTCCGACAGCGCGTCGAGGCCGAAGAAAGTGTAGGCGATCAGCGCGGTGAACAGCGGCGTCGCCCAACCGGTGGTCGAGATCAGGCCGATCGGCAGCAGCAGGCAGACGATATAGGCCGTGCGATGCACCAGCAGCGTGTAGGCGAACGGCAAGGGCGTACCGGCGATCCGCTCGCAGCCGGCCTGGATGGCCGCGACCGACGCGAGCCTCTCATCGAGGATACGAAAGCCGATCGTGTCGACGTCGCCCGCCAGGCGCTGCGCATTGGCACGCCGGCCCATGCGCCTGACCATCTCATCCGCCGGATTGGAAAAGGCTGCTGCCTTGTCCGCCTCCGCGTCGATGAAGGCACGGGCATCCTTCATGCTGTCGATCTTGCGCAACTGCCCGCGCAGGAAATGACAGAAGGCGAGCGCTTCCATCAGCAGGGCGCGCTGTTCGGTCTGGTCCGGGATGAGGCTGGTGGTGGCGCGTGCCAGGTTGCGCATTTCGAAGACCAGCGCGCCCCACAGCTTGCGCGCCTCCCACCAACGGTCGTAGGCGGCGTTGTTGCGGAACGAGAGATAGATCGACAATGTCACGCCGACCAGGCCGAAAGGCGTGATGTTGAAGACGCTGAAATCAAGCTGGAACCGGCGCGCCGCGGCCAGGATGATCGCGGAATAAAGCGCGAAGCCCAATATTTGCGGCAGAATGCGTGGCACGACCGAACCGCGCATGATGAAGAACAGCTGCAGGAATGTGGGGCGCGGGCGAACGATCATCGAAGGCCTTTCACGGACCGGCACTGGCCCTCAGCTTCTCTATTGTGCGATGCGACAGCTCTGCAAGCCCAGCCGCCAGCGACATCGCCATGTCGTCCTTGCAGCGCCTGGACTATCGGCACGCGCCGGTCGCGGATATTGAAGAGCACGTGGGCTGCGGCCCGTTTTTTGCAGGCGAGGGAAGACAGATGGCCGGCGAAACCGATCTCAAGACACTGCTGGCGTCGATGACACCGGAGCTGCTCGCCGGCGCCTATGTCTTCGTCACGCTGGCACCCGGCGTCCCTCAGCCGGAAGGCGTTGAGCCGGTGATGGTGTTTCGCGAGCGCGAGGGTGTGACGCTGATCGTGACCGAGGAGGAGGCCAACGCCGCGGCACTGACCGCTTCGTTCCGCTGCCGGATGCTGACGCTGAACATCCATTCGTCGCTGGAAGCCGTCGGCTTCCTCGCCGCCATCACCACGCGCCTGGCCGCCGCCGGCATGGGCGTGAACCCGGTTTCGGCCTTTTATCACGACCATCTGTTCGTTCCCGCCGATAGGGCGGAGGAGGCACTGAAGCTGCTGATCGGGCTGGCCGAAGACAACCGAGTGTAGCGCATCGGCGAAGCTGCCGATCTCCCTCGTGGGGGAGATTGGCCTTCATCAATGCTCCGCAAACCTTCAGCATCCCGGCCGAGGGCGGAGCCCGCGACCGCGGGCCAGCCGCGCTAGCGGCGGTGCGGCCCGTGAGCGAAAACTAAATCAGCCGTCAGGCCGCCTTCTTCTTCGGCTGGATCAGGCCGCGCTCGACCAAAAGCTCGGCGATCTGCACCGCGTTGAGTGCGGCGCCCTTGCGCAGATTGTCGGAGACGATCCACATCGACAGGCCGTTGTCGATGGTCGAATCCTCGCGGATGCGCGAGATGAAGGTGGCGTCCTCGCCGGCCGATTCCAGCGGCGTGATGTAGCCTCCGTCCTCGCGCTTGTCCAAGACCTGGCAGCCTGGGGCTTCACGCAGGATATCCCGCGCGTCGTCGGCGGTGATCGGCTTTTCGAACTCGATGTTGACCGCTTCCGAGTGGCCGATGAACACCGGCACGCGCACGCAGGTCGCCGTCAGCTTGATCTTGGGATCGAGCATCTTCTTGGTCTCGGCGACCATCTTCCATTCTTCCTTGGTGAAGCCGTCGTCGAGGAAGACGTCGATATGCGGGATGACGTTGAAGGCGATGCGCTTGGTGAACTTCTTGACGTCGACGGTGTCGGCGACAAACACCGCGCGTGTCTGCGTGAACAGCTCGTCCATGCCTTCCTTGCCGGCGCCAGACACCGACTGGTAGGTGGCGACAACGACGCGCTTGATGGTGGCGAAATCGTGCAGCGGCTTCAGCGCCACCACCAGCTGCGCCGTCGAGCAGTTCGGATTGGCGATGATGTTCTTGCGCGTGAACAGCGAGATCGCGTCCGGGTTCACTTCCGGCACGATCAGCGGCACGTCCTGGTCGTAGCGGAAGGCCGACGAATTATCGATGACGACGCAGCCCTGCTTGCCGATCTTCGGCGACCATTCCTTGGAGACGTTGCCGCCGGCCGACATGATGCAGATATCGGTGTCGGAAAAATCATACTGGTCAAGCGACTTCACCTTCAGCGTGCGGTCGCCGAACGACACTTCCGTGCCCTGGCTGCGCCGTGAGGCCAGCGCCACCACCTCGCTTACCGGAAAGCCGCGCTCTTCCAGTATG
>NZ_RZPL01000733.1:0-2746 GCF_004022805.1 Mesorhizobium sp. M7A.F.Ca.CA.002.04.1.1
CGAAGATATGGCGGCCGAACTTGGTCCAGCGCAGGATGAAGCCGGTGATCAGCGCCAGAAGGATCATGTAAAGCACCGGGTTGGCGATGCCGAACACCCAGGCGCCGCCGCCCAATGACAGAAGCTTGGCATGGTCCGGCCCGAACTGGAAGACCACCGTGTTGTTGGAGGCGACCATGGCGAGGCTTCGGGCGATCGACAGCATGCCGAGCGTCACCACGAAGGGTGGAAAGCCGAGATAGGCGATCAGCACGCCGTTGAAGGCGCCAATGGCGAGCGCGGTGGCAATCGAGGCCAGGATGCCGACCTCGATCGAGTAGCCGGCATGCATGGTGACGGCCAGCACCATCGACGACAGGCATAGCACCGAGCCGACCGACAGGTCGATGCCGCCGGTGATGATGACGAAGGTCATGCCGAGCGCGATGATGGCGACGAAGGTGATGTTGCGGGTGATGTTGTAGAGGTTCTTCGAGGTGGCGAAAGCGTCGGTGGCAAACGACAGGAACACGCAGGCAAGGATGACCGCGATCACCACCCAGAAAGTCTGGCTGGCAAACAGTCTCGCGGCCAAGGATTGCTGCTTATGCTCGATCGGCTGGTCAATTGTCAGTGCCATCGTCGACCTTCATCTGCTGTGCGTGGTGGAATTCGCTTGAAATCAAACCTGTTCGATAGCGCCGGTGATCAGCCCGGTGACTTCCTCGGGCGAGCTCGACGCAATCGTCTTGTCGGCGACCTTGCGCCCGCGCCGCATGACGATGACGCGGTCGGCGACGGTGAACACGTCAGGCATGCGGTGGCTGATCAGAACGACGGCGATGCCCTGATCGCGCAAATGGCGGATAAGGTTCAGCACTTCGGCGACCTGGCGCACCGAGATCGCCGCCGTCGGTTCGTCCATCAGCACGATCTTGGCCTGCGACAGCATGGTGCGGGCAATCGCCACCGCCTGGCGCTGGCCGCCCGACATCTGCTTGACGAGGTCGCGCGGACGGGTCTCGGACTTCAATTCGGCGAAGAGCTGGCCGGCACGCTTGTACATCGAGGCATAGTCGAGGATCCGGAACGGCCCGACGCCGCGCCGCAACTCACGGCCGAGATAGACATTGGCGGCGGCAGTCAGATTGTTGCAGAGCGCAAGGTCCTGGTGGACGATCTCGATGCCGTGCTGGCGGGCTTCCGCCGGCTTGTGCAGGATCAATTCCTTGCCGTCCATGTGCATGGTGCCATGGCTCGGGCGGAAATTGCCAGCGATCATCTTGACCAGCGTCGACTTGCCGGCGCCGTTGTCGCCCATCAGGCCGACCACCTGTCCGGGCTCGATCGACAGCGAAACGTCGTTGACGGCCTGGATGGCGCCGAAATGCCTTGAGATGTTGGTGAGTTCGAGAACCGCCACCAGCCTTTGCCTCCCCGTGCTTTGCGACCTGCAGCTGTTACCGGCGTGGATGCCGACGCTGCTTTGGCCTCGCTCTCCCCGGCTCCTCCCGAAGACGGCGTTAGCGTTCTTTTACGCAAAAGCCGGCGCACGTCAATCAATTGTCGGACGAATTGGGCCAGGACTATTTTAAAAATCCGTTTTGTAGGACAAATAGCATTGACGTTGGCGCCAAGCCGATATTAGCTAAGCGTCGGAGGAGATTATGCCGATCCCCGCTGGCGGTCGCCGGCCGGAATTGGCGGAGGTTTGACGGTCCAGGATCCGGCGGCACCTGTGTGTGAGCTGATCTGAAGCCGAATCTGGAAATGCTTATCGATCTGTCCTGGCGACACGAGCGCTCGCGAAACGACCCTCGGTCATCACGCATCCGGTCGATCTGTATGGCGGGCACGCCGTGTCCGTTTGTTTCAAGGGAGGACTGACATGAGGAAAACACTTTTGCTCGCCGCCGTCGCCGCCATGGCGTTGGGTGCCGGGCCGGCTTTGGCCAAGAAACAGCTCGTCATTGTCGTGAAAGGTCTCGACAATCCGTTCTTCGAGGCCATCCACCAGGGCTGCGAGAAATGGAACAAGGAAAACGCCAGCTCGGAATATGAATGCTTCTACACCGGTCCGGCGTCGACTTCGGACGAGGCCGGCGAGGCGCAGATCGTCCAGGACATGCTGAGCAAGGCCGACACGGTGGCGATGGCGATCTCGCCGTCCAACGCGCCGCTGATCGCGCAGACGATCAAGAGTGCCAATCCGTCGATCCCGATCATGACGGTCGATGCCGATCTCAGCAAGGAAGACGCAGGTCTTCGCAAGACCTATCTCGGTACCGACAATTACCTGATGGGCAAGAAGATCGGCGAGTACATCAAGAAGGGCAAGCCGAATGGTGGCACGATCTGCACCATCGAAGGCAACCCGGCAGCCGACAACATCCTGCGCCGTGCGCAAGGCATGCGTGACGCACTGTCGGGCAAGGAGGGCCTCGCCGCACTTGCCGGTGAAGGTGGCTGGACCGAAGTCGCCGGCTGCCCGGTGTTCACCAACGACGATGGCGCCAAGGGCGTGCAGGCGATGACCGACATCCTCGCCGCCAACCCCAAGCTGGACGCCTTCGGCATCATGGGCGGTTGGCCGCTGTTCGGCGCGCCGCAGCCCTATCGCGATCTGTTCGGACCGCTCAAGGACCGGATCGCCAGCAACGACTTCGTCATCGGCGCTGCCGACACGATCGGCGACGAGATTGCGATCGCTCGTGACGGCCTTGTAACGGCTCTGGTCGGCCAGCGGCCGTTCGAAATGGGCTACAAG
>NZ_RZPL01000734.1:0-2746 GCF_004022805.1 Mesorhizobium sp. M7A.F.Ca.CA.002.04.1.1
CCCCCAACCGCCATCAACATCCGCGGCCTGGAGCAATATGGCCGCGTCGTCGTCCCCCTCGACGGCGCCCGCCAGGACTACTGGCGCGTCGGTCATGGCTCTGGCTCGTTCTATGTCGAACCCGACCTGATCAAGGAAGCCACCGTCATTCGCGGTCCGGTCTCGAATGCCTATGGTTCCGGCGGCATCGGCGGCGTCGTCTCCTTCGAGACCAAGGATGCCGGCGATTTCCTCAAGAAGGATGAGCGCTGGGCGCTGAGCGAGAAGCTCGGCTACGAGGACAATGGCGACGGCTTCACCACCAGCACCACCGGTGCCTACCGCTTCAGCGACGATGCCGATATCATCGGCAACCTCATCTACCGCGACCGCGACAGCTACACCGATGGCAATGGCGACACCGTGCCATGGACCGGCGAGCGGGTGACCAGCGGCTATCTGAAGGCGACGTTGCGGCCGGCCGATGGCCATGAGCTGAAGCTCGGCGCCATCCTGCAGCGCTACAACGACCAGATCACCGGATCGAGCGGCTCGACCTCGCCGACCCTGAGCCGCTATGACACCGACACCACCAACCAGACCTACACCGCCGCTTACACCTGGAAGCCCGACGACAACGCGCTGATCGACTTCAGCGCCAATGCCTATCACAACCGCACCCGCGCCGAGCAGACGCAGGTCTGGCCGACCTCGGCGATCGGCAATTTCCGCTTCTACGACGTGGCCACGACAGGTTTCAATGTGAAGAACTCCTCGCGTTTCGACGTCTGGGGACTAGCACATACGCTGACCTACGGACTCGACTACTACTATCTCGAGGCCTCCTCGGAAGCGGCGCATTTCGGCGCTGGCCAACAGCAGGGTTATGGCGGCTTCCTGCAGTGGCAGGGCGATTACGGGGATTGGCTGCAGGTCATCGCGGCGATGCGCTATGACGGCTACCAGCTCGATGGCGAGACGCGCATCCCGTCACCGCAGGAAGCCTCGATCTCCGGCGATCGTTGGTCGCCGCGCCTCACCGTCGGCGTCACGCCATTCGATGGCTTCCAGCTCTATGGCACCTATTCCGAAGGCTACCGGGCGCCGGGTCTGCAGGATGTCTTCCGTGGCGGCGGCGCGCATGGCGGCGGTGATACATATCGGCCCAATCTTCTGCTGCAGCCCGAGACGGCAAAGAACTGGGAGGCCGGCGTCAACGTGAAATATGACGATGTGCTGACGGCGGGTGATCGGCTGCGCGCCAAGGTCAACGTTTTCCACACTGACGTCGAGGATTACATCGACGTCGACCTCACCGTGCTGCCGCGCACGGCAATCAACATCGGCGACGCACGCCTGAAGGGCGTAGAGGCCGAGATGGTTTATGATTATGGCTGGGGTTTCGTGAACCTCTCCGGCGCGCTGATCGACGCCAAGGTCGTCAGCGGCGTCTATTCCGGCCAGGCGTTGAACAACACGCCGCTCGACCGCTTCTCGGCCACGATCGGCTTCCGCATGCTGGAGGACCAGCTCACCGTCGGCGCGCAATATCTCAGCGTCGGCAAGATCACCCGCACCAGCCGCACCAATCCCAACGCCGTGCCGGTCGTCGATGACGGTTTCGATCTGGTCAATGTCTTCGCCAACTGGCGCGTCAACGACAACCTCAAGCTCGATTTCGGCGTCGATAACATCTTCAACACCGCCTACACCGATCCGCAAAGCGCATGGTCGACCTCGGCGGCAACAGAACAGGGCAAGGGCCGCACCTTCAAGGTGGGCCTCACCGGCAGGATCGGAGGCTGACAATGAACGAAGCATCGGTGCGTGAACTGGCCTGCGAGGCACGGCTCAACCTGCGGCGTCTGCCGGACTACATGGACAGCATCTCCGACAGGCTGCGGAGCTTCGAGGCCGATGCTTCGCATCAGGGACAGCGCATCGATTTCCGCTTTGCCTTCGGCGGCGCCTCGTTCGACATGGAGCGGCTGGTGATGCGGGCCAATGCTGCCGACCGCGACGGGCTCGCCCGTATCAAGGACCTGCTCGCCACAGCCGTACAGGTCTACGCCAAGGAGGAAAACCCCGAGATCGTCTGGACCGGCGATCTCTCAGGCGAAACCAGCCTCGCCCAGTTCCGCGAGATGGTGGTGACCGATGTTCGCGACCTCACTCCGAATATGCGCCGCATTCGTCTGACCGGCGAGAACCTCTCGCGCTTCGCCAAGTTCGGCGGCATGCATATCCGCATGCTGTTTCCGACCAGGGACGTCCCCGATCCGCTGTGGCCGGTGCTGGGCGGCAATGGCTTACCGGTCTGGCCCACCGACGACCGGCGCCCAGTGGCGCGCGTCTACACCATCCGCGCGCTCGACGTGGAAAAGGGCATCATCGATGTCGACTTCCTGATCCATCCCGGCGAGAGCGTCGGCTCCGCCTGGGCCATGCAGGCCGCGCCCAGCATGAAGGTTGGCATCATGGGCCCGGTCGGCCGTCCGGTGCGGCAGGCAGAATGGTACGTCATGGGCGCCGACGAAACCGGCTTGCCGGCGCTGGCTCGGCTGCTGGAGACGCTACCGGCCGGGACAAAAGGCGTCGCCTTCGTCGAGATCGCCAATGATGGTGAAAGACAAGCGATCAACAATGGCACGGGCATCGAGGTTCATTGGCTGACACGGGATGGCGTGGCGGCGGGCGAGGACAGACTGCTGGCCGAGGCTGTCCGCTCGGTGGCGTGGCCGCAGGACGGTTCGGCCTTCGGCTGGTT
>NZ_RZPL01000735.1:0-2745 GCF_004022805.1 Mesorhizobium sp. M7A.F.Ca.CA.002.04.1.1
GATCTGCATTGCCTACGATCTCGGGCTTAAGGTTTTCGATCTTGCCCTGCACATCCCGACCGCCGACATCACCGAAGAGGCCGCGCTTGACGAGCGTGGCTGTGCCGCCACCATGGCCTTCGGCATGGAAGCGATCGCCGGCGGCACCGATCTTTTGTGTCTCGGCGATCTCGGCGTCGGCAACTCCACCGTCGCCGCCACCCTGTTTGCGGCGCTGTTCGGGGGCGGGGGCGCCGACTGGGCCGGCCCGGGGTCAGGCGCCGATACGGCGATGCAGGCACGCAAGGCGGACGTGGTCGATGCGGCGCTGGCTTTTCATGGCGGCCATCTCGGCGACCCGCTCGAGGCGCTGCGCCGGGTCGGCGGCCGGGAATTCGCGGCGATCGCCGGTGCCATTCTGGCCGCGCGGATGCAGAAGATCCCGGTGCTGCTCGACGGATTGGCGGCGACGGCAGCCGCAGCGGTACTGCATGGCGTCAATCCCGCCGCGCTCGACCATTGCCTGCTGGCCAGCCTGTCGCCGGAACCCGCGCATGCACGCGCCGCCCAACGGCTCGGCTTGCGCCCGTTGCTTGATCTGGGCATCAGCCATGGCGAAGGGGCAGGGGCCGCCCTTGCAGCGGGTCTGGTCAAGGCCGCCGCGCTGACCAGTTCGGGCATGGCTGCGGCGGTACGCGGTTAGGGCTTGAGGTATTACCGCCGTCGAGCCGCCACCGCCGCGGTCGGCAATGCTGGCAATTCCTCCATCACCCGGCTCAGCGGGAAGATGGCGATCGCCTCGGTGCCTTCGCGCAGCTTGGAATGAAGTTCGAACTCGCCGCCATGCATTGCGAGCAGCCCTTGCACGATCGGCAGGCCAAGCCCGGTGCCTTGCTCGGCGCTCTTGATGGCGATGGAGCCCTGGCCGAAGGCGGAAAGCACGATCGGGATCTCATCTTCCGGTATGCCCGGGCCATTGTCCTTGATCGAAATGTATTGTCCGCCGCCCGCCGTCCAACCGACACGGACGCGGATTTCGCCGCCGGTGGCGGTGAATTTTATCGCGTTCGACAGAAGGTTGAGCGTGATCTGCCGCACGGCCCGTTCATCGGCGAACAGCCGAGGCAGCTCGTGCTCGAAATCCTGGACGACACGGATATCCTTGTTGCGCGCTCTCAACTCCATCATGTGACAGCAGTCCTCGACGATACCAAGCAGCATCACCGGCTCTTCATTGAGCTGGTAGCGGCCGGCCTCGATGCGTGACAGGTCGAGAATCTCGTTGATCAGGTCGAGCAGATGCTGGCCGGATTCGTGCACGTCATGGGCGTAGTCACGATAGGTGGGATTGCTCATCGGTCCCAGCACCTCGTTCGACATCACCTCGGAAAAACCGAGAATGGCGTTGAGCGGCGTGCGCAATTCGTGGCTCATCGAGGCGAGGAACCGCGATTTCGCCAGATTAGCGTCCTCGGCCCGCCGCCGCGCTTCGTCCGACATCGATTTCGCCGTCTCCAGTTCGGCGATCAGCGCATCCTTTTCGGAGCGGAACGACAGCATCATCAGGGACGAGTGGTTCAGATGACGGGCCACATAGGCGAAAAACGGCAGCGACACGACCAGCAGCGCGGCCATGATCGCCTCGACCGGCATCCATAGCTTGGCGCCGGCATAGGCGTAGAGCGCCACGGGAACGGCAAAGGTCGCCAGCAGCGCGCCCCGCAGAGACGAGGTCATCACCGCGGTCGCCGCCATGGCGAACAACAGCACCACGGCCTTGACGATGTGGAACGGATCGACCTCGCAGACGCTGCAGCCAAGCCACACGAACCAAGCCCAGCCGAGACCGCACAGGAAATGGCCGATCAGGAATTCCCGCCGTGCTTGCAAAGGGTTGAGCTCGGAAGCTTCAGTGCGCTCGATGCGCCGCGCCATGACGGCAACGATAGTGTAGCAGGTTAGCGTGAACAGCGCCCAAAGCCCGATCTCATTGCCGATTCCGGCCAGCCGGCCACCCGCGGCAATCGCCAGCACGAGAAGCGGGATGGCGATGGCGCCGCTTGTCATCGCTCGGGCATGCAGCTTCAGCAGTTCGCGATCGAAATCGGGATTGCCGGCCTGCTGCGAAAGACGGTCACGCGTCTTGCGCACCGCGCGCGCGACATCGCTGTTGCGATGGCGTTTCCTGCGGTCCACAATGAACTTGTCCGCTGTGTTCGAGCGTTGCAAGGGCATCAAAACTTCAATTTATGCGAGCAGCGGTTTCCAAGTGTTAAGCTACGTTCGAATGATTAACCAACCGTTTGCCATATGAGCCGTTCATGGTCGCCGAGGCCGCGCCGGCGATACGTTGCGCGCCCCAGAAGCCTGTGGCGCCGGCTGGTGGATTACGGGCTTGCCGTCATCATCCTCGGACTGCTGATCCTGCTGGCGGCCCGCCTCGACCGGGTGGAGACACGCAAGACGCAAGGCGTGGCAATCATCAACGACGGCGATTCGATCACGCTTGGCACCGAGCGTATCCGCATGCGCGGCATCGATGCTCCGGAATATACGCAGACCTGCCGCAAGAACGGCGCGGACTATTCCTGCGGCACGCTTGCGCGTCAGTCGCTCGTTCGCCTGATCGCCGGCAAGCCCGTCTCTTGTACCGGCTGGCAGCGTGATCGTTATGGCCGGCTGCTCGGCGACTGCACCGCCGGCGGCAAGGATCTCAACCGCGCGCAGGTCGAGGCGGGCTGGGCGGTTTCCTATGGCGACTTCGAG
>NZ_RZPL01000736.1:0-2730 GCF_004022805.1 Mesorhizobium sp. M7A.F.Ca.CA.002.04.1.1
AGCGTGAAGCCATAGGTGGTCTGGAAGGCCGGCAGTGCAGCCGCCGAATTGACGAACTCGGCAGAAGCCGCCAGCACCACCTGACCGCCGCCCGCGACATATTTGCCGAAGTCGGTGAGCGTGGCGAGCTTGTTGGTCTCGGCGACTTCCTTGCGCAGCGCAATCGCCCAGGTGTTGTTTGCGGGCGACGGCGACAGCCAGACGATCTTGTTGGCGTCGTAGTCGAGCTTCTTGGCCGTTTCATAGGCCTTGGCGGCATCCTTCCAGACCGGGTCGTCGGCCTTCTCGAAGAAGAAGGCGGCGTTGCCGGTGTATTCGGGATAGATGTCGATCTCGCCAGCGGTGATCGCCTTGCGCACCACCGGCGTGCCGCCGAGCTGGATGCGGTCCGATGTCTTGATGTTGTTGGCGTTGAGGACGAGCTGGATGATGTTGCCGAGCACGCCGCCCTCGGTGTCGATCTTCGAAGAGACAACCACCTGGGCATTGGCGGAAGCCACCGTGATGCCGAGCGCCAATGCCGCGCCGGCCAGAAACTTGACTGAAAACATTGTGGAACCCCTAGCTATGAACCGAAACGCGATGACCGCATATGAGCATGGCTTCAACGGCCAGTCGGGGCACACGGTTTCATAACAAGGGGGATCAGCGCAATATTTTTGTTCGGAAGGCCGATTTTGAGGCGACGCTGGCGATCTGCTGCCATCTGGCGGATAATGCCATAG
Organism: Mesorhizobium sp. M7A.F.Ca.CA.002.04.1.1; assembly: GCF_004022805.1. NCBI lineage: Bacteria > Pseudomonadati > Pseudomonadota > Alphaproteobacteria > Hyphomicrobiales > Phyllobacteriaceae > Mesorhizobium > Mesorhizobium sp. M7A.F.Ca.CA.002.04.1.1. The sequence continues at coordinate 726 of NZ_RZPL01000736.1, forward strand.
GGTGCGGGTGGCAAACACGGAGAGCGTGTCATGGCCATACACAAAGTCGGCTACCTCATCGGAAGTCTTGCCCGGGAATCCATCAACCGCAAGCTCGCGAAGGCGCTCGTTCAACTGGCTCCTCCGGAACTTGAAATGACGGAAATCGCCTTCAGGGATCTGCCTCTTTACAGCTACGATTATGATGCGGATTTCCCGCCGGTCGCCCGGGATTTCAAAAAGGCGATCGCGTCCGTTCAGGCCGTCCTGTTCGTTACCCCGGAGTACAACCGCTCGATCCCTGGCGGATTAAAGAACGCGATCGACTGGGCGAGCCGCCCCTATGGAAAGAATTCATTCGCGCGCAAACCGTCCGCCGTCATCGGAACATCGCCGGGCGCCATCGCAACCGCTGTCGCCCAACAAAGCCTGCGCAGCGTTCTGAGCTTCTGCAACTCACCCCAGATGAATGCGCCGGAAGCCTATATCCAGTTCACGCCGGGACTGATAACGGACGACGGCGAAGTGACGGTCGAATCCACCGAGGACTTCCTGCGCAACTACATGGCTGAGTTCCATATGTTCATAGCGAGGGTGCTTCAGGTGTTGCCGCCGGACGCATAGGTTTGGCGTCAAGCCGGGCGCGCGCTCGTCACCTTCAGCGCGCCCAGCGCCACGAAGCACAGGACGGTGACCGGAAAGACTATCCAGTTCAGCATCTCCCAGCCCCAGGCGTTGTAGACCATGCCCGACATCAGTGAGGCGCAGGCGACGGAGCCGAACAGGACGAAGTCGTGGAAGCCTTGCACCTTGCCCTTTTCCGACGGCCGGTAGGTGGAGGCCACCATTGCGGTCGCGCCAATGAAGCCGAAGTTCCAACCAAGGCCCAGCAGGATCAGCGACGTCCAGAACTGCCACAGCGCCAGGCCCGACAGAGCGACAATGGCGCAGCCGATGAGCAGGATCAGGCCGGTGGTCACAATGCGTTCGGCGCCGAAGCGATGGATCAGCGAGCCGGTGAAGAAGCTTGGCGCAAACATCGCCATGACGTGCCAGGAGATGCCGAGCGTCGCGTCGGTCTCCGACAGTCCGCAGCCGACCATGGCCAGCGGTGCGCCCGTCATGACGAAGCTCATCAGCGCGTAGCTGCCGACCGCACAGAAAAGCGCGGCGACGAAACGCGGCTGCGTGACGATTTCAGCCAGTGGTCTGGCGTCGCTGTCGGCGATCTCCACCTTGCCGGATGCTTTCGCCGGCAGCCGCAGGAAGGACAGGATGATGGCGCCGACGGCGGCCAGCGGCAGGATGGACACGAACGAACCGGCAAACATGACCGGCGCCAGCGATTCGCGGGTGAAGATGACAATCTGCGGCCCGAGGATAGCGGTGACGATGCCGCCGGCCAGCACGAAGGAGATGGCGCGCGCCTTGAATTCCGGCGGTGCGTTGTCAGCGGCGGCGAAGCGGAACTGCTGGACGAAGGCGCCGCCGACACCGATCGTGAGCAAGCCAAAGGCAAACAGCCAGAAGCTCCCTTGAAAAAGCGCAAGCGTGGCGATCAGGCCGCCAAGCGCCGTGACGATCGTTCCGGTCATGAAGCCGCCGCGCTGGCCCATTCTGCGGATGATGGCCGCTGCGGGCAGCGCGCCGAGCGCCACGCCGATGTTGAAGCCGGTGATCGGCGCTGTCGCCAATGATTTGTCGGGGCCAAGCAGATATTGCCCGGCCAGCGCGCCCACGGAGATGGCGATGGGGGCCGCCGAGCCGATGATCGCCTGCGATGCGGCCAGGATCAGCGCCGTGCGGCGCGCCTCGCTGCCTGCCTCGACGGCGATTGCCGTCATGATGCGTCCTTGCCGCGCCCCTCGCCACGCACCCGGCGTGACACACGGTCGAGCACGGCATTGACCAGCTTCGGCTCGTCTTCCTCGTAGAAGGCCTTGGCGATGTCGACATATTCGGAGACTATGACGGCGACCGGGACATCCTCGCGCTTCATCAGTTCGTAGACACCGGCGCGCAGGAT
>NZ_RZPL01000737.1:0-2728 GCF_004022805.1 Mesorhizobium sp. M7A.F.Ca.CA.002.04.1.1
TGGCAAACGCAAACGCAAGAAGCACCGGTCGCAGATCCGGAAATTCGAGACCGTCGGCAGCCACCGGCGCATCGAGGCCCGCACCCCGGACGAGATCGACAGGCTGCTCGACGCCTTCTTCGAGATGAAGGAACTCCGCTTCCGCAAGATGGGCATCGCCAACGTCTTCGGCGACGCGCAGGTGCGCGGCTTCTTCCGCGCGCTGTTTTCGCAAGCACTTAGCGAGGACAAGCCTTCCTTCGTGCTGCACGGGCTCGAGGTTGCCGGCAAGCTGCGCGCCATTACCGGTTCAAGCCGCTCGGGCAAACGCCTGATCTGCGAATTCGGAGCGATCGCCGAGGACGATCTCGGGCACGCCAGCCCCGGCGACTTCCTGTTCTTCGACAACATCCAGGAAGCCTGCGAGACCGGTTTCGAGGTGTATGACTTTTCGGTAGGAGATGAGCCTTACAAGCGGCTGTGGTGCGATATCGAAACGCGGCATTTCGAAGTGCTGGTCCCCTTGACCGTGAAGGGCCGCATGCTGGCGCTGACGCTTCGGCAAGGCGCGCGGCTGAAAGCCTTCGTCAAGAACAGCCCGACGATCTGGAAGCTGACCAAGGTGCTGCGCCGCAAAGCCGCCGGCCAGGCGGCGCCCTCGGAAGAAGATAGCTAACGCAATGACGCCGATCATCCGCACACTGTCCCTGCAGGAACTGGCGCTTCTCGTCGACTGGGCAGCTGCGGAAGGCTGGAACCCAGGTCTTGAAGACCCGGCGATGCTCCAGGCGGCGGACCCCGAAGGCTTCATCGGCGCCTTTGTCGGCGACGACATGGTCGCGGCAATTTCGGCCGTGGCCTATGGCAGCGAATTCGGCTTCATCGGCCTCTACATCTCCCGGCCTGACATGCGCGGCATGGGCTACGGCAAGACGGTGTGGGACGCCGGCATGAAAAGGCTTGCAGGCCGGACCGTCGGCCTTGACGGCGTCGCCGAGCAGCAGGCCAATTACCGGCGCAAGGGCTTCGCGCCGGCCTACGAGACCATCCGCTTCACCGGGCGCAAGGCAGGCCCGACGGCCAGGGCCGATGGGTTGCGGATGATTACAACGCAACTCCTGTCCGATGTCGTCGCCTATGACGCCCATTGCTTTCCGGCGCCCCGAGACGCCTTTCTGAAGCGATGGCTGCAAGAACCGCATCATGGGTTGGCGGCAATCGGTTCGCGCGGCGTCACCGGCTTTGGCGTGGTGCGCCGGTGCCGATCCGGCTTCAAGATCGGCCCGCTGTTTGCCGACGACATGGAAATCGCTTCGCAACTCCTGGAGGGACTGGCCGGTGCCTGTGAGGGCGGCGAGCTGCATATCGACGTCCCCGCCGATAACACCGGTTTCATAACTGCGCTCGATGCGGCCGGCTTTGCGCCGACCTTCACCACCACGCGCATGTACAAGGGGCCTGCCCCGGAACTGGACCTGCAAAGGGTGTTCGGCGTAACGACCCTGGAACTGGGCTAGATCGGGCGAACCGCTGAACGGCTCCGCCAGGCGATCCGCAGCTCTCTCAGGCGGCGGCAGTGCGCCGTCCCGGCACCGGATTGCCGGGCGGTTCGTGGCCGAGCGGCGTCACCAGCGTCAGGTCGGGATAGCCGTTCTCGATCAGCTTGACGGCAGCCTGCGTCACCTCGTCGTCGGCCTCCAGCATGGAGAGAAAGACCTCGGTGGCGTCGCCGGTCAGACGGCCGATGCCCTGCGCGTCGGCTGGTCCGCATTCGACCACGACCAGATCATAAGCCGTTGTCAGCGACTGCATAATGATCGGCAGCCGGTCGGCAGCGCGCATGGCGCGGACCGGATCGGCGGTTCCGACCGGAATGACGTGACAGTCCGAGTAGAGATCGGCATGGATGACGTCACTGAACTGCGCTTCCGAAGCGAGCAGGTTGGTGATGCCGGGAAAAAGTCCGCTGTCCAGCATCGGCCGCGAGGCGGCCCCCGACGCTGTGAGGTCCAGCAACAGCACGCGCAGCCCGGCGTCGGCGACTTCGCGCGCCACCAGGATCGCCGATGCAGCCGCCTCGTCGCCTTCCGGCGAGACGAATATGGCGCGCGCCGCACCGCTTGAGATCAGCTTTTCGGCAGCCCTTTCGATGTCGATCTCGCCCAGGGTGGAGCGCGCCGGTTCGGGCTCGACAACCGTTTGCTCTGTCGCCGCCGTAGCGGGCATTGCGACCGCATCCGGCGCCTCGGCCATGGCCTGCATCGCAGCGGCAAAAGGCTCCGCATCGGCTTCATGCGCAGGTTCAGGCAGTTCCTGGTGAATGACGGGTTCCTGGAAGACGGCAGGCTCGTGGCGGACAAATGGCTTGGCGGCCGGCGTCTGCGCCACATGGGGCATCGCGACCTCATCGATCCGTTCGAAACGGGAACCGCTCGCCGGCCGCATCGCGCGGCCTGAGAACAGCTCCCGCAGAAGCGTCACGATGGCCATGATCAGCAGCGATGCGGCGAAAGCCGCGCCGACGATCGGCCCCACCTTCGGGAAATAGGCCTCGGAGGGAACCGACGCCTTCGAGGCGATCCGGGCGTCGACCGGCAGATAGTTGCGGTCCTGGCGCGAAGCGGCTTCGCGGTAGTTGGTCAGGTAGAGTTCGAGCTGCTGTCGCTTGGCGGTCGCGTCGCGCTGCAGTGCGTCGAGGTCGACCTGTTGTTCGCCGGCCTGCGCCGAAGCGGCTTTCAATGTGTTGACG
>NZ_RZPL01000738.1:0-2720 GCF_004022805.1 Mesorhizobium sp. M7A.F.Ca.CA.002.04.1.1
CTCGCCGTCCGGGGCCTCGGCGGACAGGATCTCACCGGACCAGCCGGCATCGCTGCCGAGCGGCCACAGCGCCTGCCAGAGGCGCTGCCGATCCATCGCCACCAGACGGGTCAGCCGGACCGTGCGCAAACCAAGCGGCACCGTCATCAACAGAAAGATCAGCCCGAGATTGCTGGCCACCAGAATGGCCGTGACGATGGGCGACACCTGGACGTTGCTCCCTGTCTTGCCGGGGCACTCTAACGTCGCTGCGGCAAGAAAAGCTTAACGGCGGAGCGGTCTTCGACCGCATGGGACCCACGGCGGCGAACGCCGCCAAATCACATGGCTCCAATCCAGATCGCCATGGAGACGAGAAAGGTGCTCATGCAAACCAGTGAGATGACATCCTGAACCAGATCGGTCATAACTCTCTCCTGTTGTTGATATGTTCGTATTTTGTTCTAATTTTGTTTCAAAGTCAACGGACACAATCCGGCCGTGTCCGAATTTCCGGGCGATCAAATCGGCAGGGTTAAGAAAAGGTTGACGGGCGAACGACGGTTGCCCAGCGCCGACCAGGGCACGACGAGACTGGGGTCAGGCCGAGCCGAGAATGGTGGATTTCGAGAACCGGAGCGGAGCGTACTTTTGGGTACGTGAGCACCGTTCTACCGCGACGGGGTAGAACGGGAAGCGCAGGAAGCCGCCTTTCGCAGGCCGGCCTCCCCCAGTATCGCCGTGCCCTAGAGCGGCACCACTTTACCGTCGGCCAACGTGACGCGACGGTCCATGCGCGATGCCAGCTCGTGATTGTGGGTGGCGATCAGCGCCGCGAGGCCCGATTGCTTGACCAGCGCCGCCAGCGCCTCGAACACATAGGACGCGGTGACCGGGTCGAGATTGCCGGTCGGCTCGTCCGCCAGCAGTACCAGCGGCGCATTGGCGACCGCACGCGCAATGGCGACGCGCTGCTGTTCGCCGCCGGAGAGCTCGGACGGCCGGTGCGCCGCGCGTTTGCCGATCTGCATGTAATCGAGCAGCTGCGCCGCGCGCTCGGCCGCGTCCTTGCGGCTGAGCCCCTTGATGAGCTGCGGCATCATTATGTTTTCCAGCGCCGAGAATTCCGGCAGCAGGTGATGGAACTGGTAGACGAAGCCGACATCGTTGCGGCGGATCGCCGTGCGCTCGTCGTCGGACAGCCGCCCGCAGGCGCGGCCGGCCAGGATGACGTCGCCGGCGTCGGGACGCTCCAGCAGGCCGGCGGTGTGCAGCAGCGTCGACTTGCCGGTGCCAGACGGCGCCACCAGCGCCACCATCTCGCCGCGCTTCAGCGAGAAGTCCGCACCATTGAGAATGGTGAGTTTTCGCGGTCCCTGGACGTAGTGCCGCTCGACGCTCTTCAGCTCGATAATGACCTCGGCCACTATTCGTACCTCAAGGCTTCGACCGGATCGAGACGCGCGGCGCGCCATGCCGGAAACACCGTTGCCAGGAAGGACAGGCCGAGCGCCATCAGGACGACATAGGTCGTCTCGCGCGGATCCATCTTCGCCGGCAACTGGCTGAGGAAATAGAGTTCAGGATTGAACAGCACCTTACCGGTCATCCACGAGAAGAACTGGCGGATCGATTCGATGTTGGTGCAGATCAGTACGCCGAGCAGCACACCGGCAAGCGTGCCGGTCACGCCGATCGCCGCACCCGTCATCAGGAAGATGCGCAGGATGGCGCCGCGCGACGCCCCCATGGTGCGCAGGATGGCGATGTCGTGGCCCTTGTCCTTCACCAGCATGATCAGGCCGGAGATGATGTTCAGCGCCGCCACCAGCACGATCAGCGTCAGGATCATGAACATGACGTTGCGTTCGACCTGCAGCGCGGAGAAGAAGGTCTCGTTGCGCTGGCGCCAATCGACCATGTCGATCGGCCGCTGCGCCGCCGCCTCCACTTTCGGTTTCAGCGCATCGACATCGTCTGGATTGTCGACATAAATCTCGATCGTTTGCGCCCGCCCGTCCATGTTGAAATAAAGCTGCGCTTCGGAAAACGGCATGTAGACGATGGACGTGTCATATTCGGACATGCCGACTTCGAAGATCGCCGCGATCTTGTAGCCCTTCATGCGCGGCGTGGTGCCGATCGGCGTCACGTCGCCGTCGGGCGAAATCAAGGTGATGGTATCGCCAAGCGTCAGGCCGAGATTCTCAGCCATGCGCTTGCCGATGGCAACGCCCTCGCCAGAATCGAAATCGGCGATCGAACCCTGCTTGATGTTGCTGGCAACGATGGCGATCTTGCTCAGATCCTCGCCGCGTATGCCGCGAACCAGCGCTCCGGTTCCGCCGCCGACATTGCCTTGCGCAAGCACCTGGCCATCGATCAGCGGGATGGCGTATTTAACGCCTGCTACACCGTTGATGCGGCTGGCGACCTGCGCATAGTCCTCCAGCGGCGAATCGAGCGGCTGCACGATCAGGTGGCCGTTGACGCCGAGGATGCGCGTCAAAAGCTCTGCCCTGAAACCGTTCATCACCGCCATGACCACAATCAGCGTGGCGACGCCCAGCATGATGCCCAGAAACGAGATCGAGGCGATCACCGAGATCACCGTCTCCTTGCGCCGCGAACGCAGATAGCGCCAGGCGACCATGCGCTCGAAGATGGAAAAGGGTCCGGCGCCGACCGATCTTGCCGCCACCGCCTCGCTCATGCGGCGACACCGAAGCGCTTCTTCGCAT
>NZ_RZPL01000739.1:0-2716 GCF_004022805.1 Mesorhizobium sp. M7A.F.Ca.CA.002.04.1.1
GGAAATGGCTGCGCACGTCGCGCCGCGTGAACATGGCGCGATAGACCGCATCGCGCGCATTCTGGTCGAATCCATCGTCAATGGCAGCGGTCATATGTTCCGGCATCGCTTGTCCCCTTGCGATTGCAGATTCAAAACGGTCAGAGCGTACTTTGTGCGTCCAAATGGACGCACGTCGCTCTGATGCCACCCGCCCGACCATGCGGATGACGATGCCTGCCAGGCCGGTCTTCTGGCTTGGGATCAACCCGCGTCCGGTGCCTTCCCGTCATCGACAGTGGCATTTACCGGCGCGGTCCCCCTCACAGCGTTGGGCACGCCACGGAATTCAACCGTGTTCCCGATTCTCCCGCTTGCGGCGGGCACCAGGCAGTGCCAAGGACTTTACGCCGAAGCGCCGGCGAGGCCAATGCCTGCGGCGACACGAATGGACGCAGGCGCGATTTTCCCCAGTCATCGGCCGCCCGTGCATGGCCTTTGTCGATCCGGGTCACTAGATTAGGACGATGACCACCCGTCTCTACACGCATCCGATCTTCCTCGAGCATCTCACGCCGCCCGGACATCCCGAGCGGCCCGACCGCCTGCGTGCCATCGAGCGCGTGCTCGACGAGGAAGCCTTTGCCGGGCTCGATCGTATCCAGGCGCCGGAAGGCGACGAGGCCACCATCCTCTACGCGCATCCCGCCGATTTCGTCGCCCGCGTGCGCGCCGCCATTCCCGACGAGGGGATTGCCCGCATCGATGCCGACACCACTGCCAGTCCGAAGAGCTGGCAAGCGGCGATCACCGCGATCGGCGCCGCCAACGCCGCCGTCGATGATGTCTTTTCGGGCCGCGCCGACAACGTCTTCGTCGCCGCCCGGCCGCCCGGCCATCATGCCGAAAAGACCACGGCCATGGGCTTCTGCCTGTTCAACACGGCGGCGATCGCGGCGCGTTATGCGCAGAAGAAACACGGTGTCGAGCGCGTTGCCATCGTCGACTGGGACGTGCATCACGGCAATGGCACGCAGGATATTTTCTGGGACGATCCCTCGGTGCTCTATTGCTCGACACACCAGATGCCGCTTTATCCCGGCACCGGAGCGAAGACCGAAACGGGCGCCGGCAACATCGTCAACGCACCGCTGGCGCCGCAGACCGGCAGCGAAGTGTTTCGCGATGCCTTCCTGTCGCGCGTCCTGCCCGCGCTCGACAATTTCGCGCCCGACCTGATCATCATTTCGGCCGGGTTCGACGCGCACCACCGCGATCCGCTGGCCGAGATCAATCTGACCGAGGATGATTTCGATTGGGCGACCGGCCAGCTGATGCAGCGCGCGGCACGCCACAGCGGCAACCGGCTCGTCAGCCTGCTCGAGGGCGGCTACGATCTGCAGGGATTGGCATTTTCGGTCGCCGCCCATGTCGGGCGACTGATGAAAGGATGAACGATGGCTGGTGAGACCAACGAAGACGTCAAGGCGATGAGCTTCGAGCAGGCACTCGATGCGCTGGAGAAGATCGTCGATGATCTGGAGCGTGGCGACGTGCCGCTCGACCAGTCGATCAGGATCTATGAACGTGGCGAGGCGCTGAAGGCGCATTGCGACCGGCTGCTGAAGGCCGCCGAGGACAAGGTCGAGAAGATCAGGCTGTCGCGCGACGGCAAGCCGGTTGGAACGGAGCCGCTCGACGCGGATTGAGGCCGGTCCGAACGATGGCCTCGCCTCACCGGTTTTTGGACATGATCATGATCGAGGATATAACTCGTTGCGATTGAAACAGCTCAAGGACAAGAGGAGATACGGAAGCGATGTGCAGAAACATCAAGACCCTGTTCAATTTTGATCCGCCGGCAACCAATGACGAGGTGCGCGACGCGGCCCTTCAGTTCGTCCGCAAGCTGAGCGGAACGACGCGACCCTCGAAGCAGAACCAGCACGCCTTCGATCATGCCGTCGACGCCATCGCGGCCTCGGCGCGCGAACTGCTCGATTCCCTGGAAACCCATCAGCATCCGCGCAATCGCGAAGAGGTGGCGGCCAAGCTGCGGGCAAAGGCGGCCATCCGCTTTGCCTGATGCGGCCAGGCGGCCTTCGACCACCGACAAGGAGAGTCCATGAGCTTCTTCCCCGGGAAAGACCCTGAGGTGGGCGATGCGTTCGCCAGCGATCAGATCGAATTGATGGTCATTCCGAACGCCAAGGACATCGGTGGTTTTCAGGTGCGCCGTGCCCTGCCAACGGCAAAAAGGCGGTTGGTCGGTCCGTTCATCTTCTTCGACCGCATGGGTCCCGCGATCCTGCGGGCCGGCCAGGCGCTGGACGTCCGTCCGCATCCGCATATCGGACTGTCGACGGTCACCTATCTGTTCGACGGCAAGATCCGGCACCGCGACTCCCTCGGCACCGAAATGGTCATTCAGCCCGGCGACGTGAATTTGATGACCGCCGGCCGCGGCATCGTCCATTCGGAGCGTACGCCGGAGGAACTGCGTGGCGCGCCGATGTCGGTATCCGGCCTGCAGACATGGCTGGCGCTGCCGGACGACAAGGAAGAGGTGGCTCCTGTGTTCGAGAACACAGGAGCGCTCAGGCTTCCCGAGATTGATGCCGAAGGCGTCAACGGGCGCCTCATCATCGGCGATTTCCAAGGATTACGGTCCCCGGTCAGGGCCGATTCGGAGACGCTCTACGCCGACCTGCGCCTGGCGCCCGGCGCCAGCGTGAAA
>NZ_RZPL01000073.1:0-12671 GCF_004022805.1 Mesorhizobium sp. M7A.F.Ca.CA.002.04.1.1
CGCCAAGCTGGTCGCGCAACACCCTGCCCTTGATTTCCAGCACATGGCCCTCGGCGAGGTCATCGAGTTGGAACGGCCCGTAGGAGATACGGATCAGCCGCGTCACGTCGAGGCCGAGCGAACCCAGGATGTTCCTGACTTCGCGGTTCTTGCCCTCGCGCAGGCCGATCGTCAGCCAGGCATTGGTGCCTTGCTCGCGATCGAGCGTCGCTTCGATGGCGCCGTAAAAGACGCCGTCGACGGCGATGCCTTCGCGCAGGCCGGCAAGCGCGCTTTCCTCGACCTTGCCGTGGACGCGCACGCGGTAGCGGCGCAGCCAGCCGGTGGCCGGCAGTTCGAGCACGCGCGACAGGCCGCCATCATTGGTGAGCAGCAGCAGGCCTTCGGTGTTGATGTCGAGCCGGCCGATGGTCATCAGCCGTGGCAATTCAGCCGGCAGCACGTCGAAGACGGTCTTGCGGCCCTCGGGATCGCGGTTGGTGGTGACGACGCCGGCCGGCTTGTGGAACAGGAACAGCCTTGTGCGCTCGATCGGCGGGATTTCCATACCGTCGAGATGGATGATGTCATCAGGCATCACGTTGAAGGCCGGTGAAGTCAGAGCGCGACCATTGACCTTGACGCGGCCGGCGGCAATCAGCTCCTCGGCATCGCGGCGCGAGGCGAGGCCGGCGCGGGCCAGCCGCTTGGCGATGCGCTCGCCTGCCTCTTCCGCAGCCTCGGCGGGACGCGGGCGTGGCTTGAAGCTGCCGCCTGACGCGCCTTGCGGCCGATCGTTGAAATCCCGCTTCGGGCGATCGCTGAAGTCACGCTTTGGGCGATCGACGGCGTCACGCGGGGCGCGGTCACTGAAATCGCGCTTGGGACGGTCGAAGCGCTTTTCGCCGCCCGCTGCCGCCGCAGCCGGCCGGTCGCCCCGCGGTGCATAGGGTTTGCGTGGCCCTTCGCGCTTCTCGTAGGGCTTGCGCTCGCCTTCAGCGGCCACCGGGCGGTCGCCGCGCGGCGCATAGGGCTTGCGTGGCCCCTCGCGCTTTTCATACGGTTTGCGCTCGCCTTCTGCGGCCATTGGACGATCGCCGCGCGGTGCGTAGGGCTTGCGCGGTCCTTCGCGCTTTTCATAGGGCTTGTGCTCGCCTTCGGCGGCCATTGGGCGATCGCCGCGCGGTGCATAGGGCTTGCGCGGCCCCTCGCGTTTCTCAAAAGGCTTGCCTTCGGGACGCGGGCCTTTGCTGAAAGGCTTGTCGCCGCCCTTGAAATCGCGCTTCGGCCGCTCGCCATCGGCAGCCATCGGCCGGTCGCCACGCGGTGCGTAAGGTTTCTTGGCGCCAAAGGACGGTTTGCCGCCCTTGCCCGCGGCGCCATCGCGGCTGCGCGGTCCCGCGGCTTTCGGCCCACTCTTGGCCGGCCCCTTCCTGGGTCGGAATTTCTTGTCGTTGTCGTCCATGTGGCCTTTATCCGTTTGCGCTGCTACAGCGTGGCGCATCCTTTCGGGCGCGCAACGAACGCTGTAGCACTTTTGATGTGGCGCATGATCATTTTCGAAAACCGAGTCCCGATTTTCGATGTCATGCGCTCCATAACAGGATCACCGTCAGGTGGCGAGGAGATAATCGGAGTGGAAATCGCGTGAAGCGGCCCGATTTCATGGCGCTGGCGCTGAAGGAGGCCGAAGCTGCCGCCTTGCGAGGCGAAGTGCCGGTCGGCGCCGTCATCGCCAACGGCGCTGGTGTTGTCGCCAGCGCCGGCAACCGCACACGCGAACTTGCCGACCCGACCGCGCATGCCGAGATGCTGGTCATCCGCGAAGCCTGCCGCAAACTGTCGGCCGAGCGGCTGACCGGGCACGATCTCTATGTGACGCTGGAGCCTTGCGCCATGTGCGCCGGCGCCATTTCCTTCGCCCGGCTGCGCCGGCTTTATTTCGGCGCCGCCGACGACAAGGGCGGCGCTGTGGTCAATGGCGTGCGCTTCTTCGCCTCGCCGACCTGCCACCACGCGCCCGACATCTATCCGGGCATGGGCGAGACCGAAGCAGGCCTGCTGCTTAAAGGATTTTTTCGGGAGCGGCGCGGCTGAAGCGGGCGCTACGCCCGGCGACACAATTCGGTGTTCTTACAGCCAATCGAACCAGCCGCTGCCCTTCTTGCCTTCCGCCTCTTTCTTGAGACGGCGTTCCTTCTTGTACTCGTCCTCGCCAAGCTCGTTCTGCGGCGCGGTGCCGGCCGCGACACGATACTGCACTGGAGGCTCGCTCAGATATTTGCGGGTGTTCGGATCGCCCTGCTTGCTGTCGGCGAGGCGACGCTGGATCTCGGCGGCACGGCCTTTGTCGGAATCGGCCGGTGTCCATGCCGGCGGGTGGCTCGAGCCTGACTCCGCCATCGCCCTTTTCACCGAGGCCGGATCGGTTTGCACGTCGTCGACGATCTCCGACTGATAGGCCGGGTCGTTCTGATGGGCGGTGGCATCGGCCCGCAAGCGGGCGCGGCGCTGCTCGGGCGATTCGGGCCATTCGGCGCTCGCCGTCTCGATGCTGTCCTGCGGGGCCGGCAGCGCTTCCTTCTGGCCGGGCGCCGGCTTTACAAGCGTCGGACGCGGCTTGTAGTCGATCTGTTCCTTGCGCTTCGGCGCAAATGAAAAGGCGCCTGAAATATCGCCGGCCAGCTGTTCGCCGGCGGTCTTGTCGGTGCCGTAGGTCGGAGAGCCCATGCAGCCGGACAAAGCGAGGCCCGACGCGACAAGCGGCGCCAGCAGCGCCAGGCGCGCATTATATCTCTCGGTCATGCCAAAAAGTCCCACTCTAGACAGCCTCTCGATTGCCACCAGCCTCGTGGCCGGTCCCCATCGTCCAAGCACTTGCGACGGAAATCCGGCGACAATTTGTCTTCCGGAGTTTCGCGTGTTTACCTCAACCACTCGTTAAGGGCAACGCGCGGGCGGTTTTCACCCGCCCGGCGTGGCATTTGTGCACCGATCAAGCTGGCCGGCCTGTCAAAGCCGGCCAAGCGCCTTCAATTCATGCAGCACCGCCGCATCCCTGGCCGAAACATCCGGGAATTCCGGATCCTGGCCGACATCGGCGGTGTAGCGCCATGAGCGTGCGCATTTTAACAGGCCGCGATCCTCGGCCTTCTCGACCACCACGGCGACACCCCTGACGTCGTCGATCGCGAAGGCACCAGCCGGTGCCTCGCCATGCGCGATGACCAGATCGCTGGTGATCGCCATCTCGGCCATGTCGACATCTGAAATCGCCGCTTCGAGCGCTGCATCGTTGATGGTGACGACCGGCACCGCTTCCAGCGACGATCCGATCACCTTCTGGGCGCGCGCGATCTCCAGCGCGCCGGTGACGACGCGCCGCACCTGCCGCACCTGGCGCCACTTTTCCGCCAACGCCTCGTTCTGCCAGTCCGCCGGGATTTGCGGGAACTGGTCGAGATGCACCGAGACCGCGTCGGGATGACGATCGAGCCAGGCCTCCTCCATGGTGAAGGGCAGCATCGGCGCCAGCCATTTCACCAGGCAATCGAAGAGATGGCGCACCACCTGCACCGAAGCCTTGCGCTTCAGGCTCGACGGCGCGTCGCAGTAGAGCGCGTCCTTGCGGATGTCGAAATAGAACGCCGACAGCTCGACCACCATGAAATCGAGCAGCATGCGGGTGATGCGCTTGAACTCGAAAGCGTCGTAGCCCGAGCGCACGACCTCATCGAGCTCGGCCAGCCGGTGCAGCATCAGCCGCTCCAGCTCCGGCATCTTCTCCAGCGGCACCTCTTCGCCATCGTCATGGGCGAGCGTGCCGAGCATCCAGCGGATGGTGTTGCGCAGCTTGCGGTAGGCATCGATGTTGGTCTGCAGCACGTTCTTGCCGAGCCGCTGGTCCTCCCAGTAGTCGGTCGTCACCACCCACAGACGCAGGATATCGGCGCCCGACTGCTTGATGACGTCCTGCGGCACCACGGTGTTGCCGAGCGACTTCGACATCTTGCGGCCATCCTCGTCCATGGTGAAACCATGGGTGACGACAGTATCGTAAGGCGCCCTGCCCCTGGTGCCGCAGCTTTCCAGCAGCGAGGAATGGAACCAGCCGCGATGCTGGTCGGAGCCTTCGAGATAGACGTCGGCCGGCCATTTCAGGTCAGGGCGATCCTCCAGCGTGAAGACATGCGTCGAGCCCGAATCGAACCAGACGTCGAGGATGTCCATCACCTGCTTCCATTTGGAGGCATCGTGATTGCCAAGGAAACGCTCCTTGGCGCCAGCGGCGAACCAGGCGTCGGCGCCCTCCTTCTCGAAGGCGTCCATGATGCGCTGGTTGACCGCTTCGTCCTTCAGCACATTGCCGTCGACATCGGCGAAGACGGCGATCGGCACGCCCCAGGCGCGCTGGCGCGACAGCACCCAGTCCGGGCGCTCCTCGATCATGGCGCGGATGCGGTTCTGGCCGGCGGCGGGCACGAAACGGGTTTCGTCGATGGCCTTGAGCGCCCGGCTGCGCAGCGTCGAGCCGTCGCCGAGGTCCTTGTCCATATAAACGAACCATTGCGGCGTGTTGCGGAAGATGATCGGTTTTTTGGACCGCCACGAATGCGGATAGCTGTGCTTCAGCCGGCCACGCGCGAACAGCGCGTTGCGCTTGATCAGCTCGTCGATGACGGCCTGGTTGGCGTTGCCCTTCTTGCCGTTGTCGTCGATGACGCGCGCCGGTCCACCCTCGCGGTCCGGTCCGAAACCCGGCGCGTCCTTGGTGAAGAAGCCGCCATCGTCAACGGTGAACGGGATGGCGGGATCGATGCCGCGTGCGCGCAGATCCACCGCCGCGTCCATCCAGGCGTCAAAGTCCTCGCGGCCGTGTCCGGGCGCGGTGTGGACGAAGCCGGTGCCGGCATCGTCGGTGACATGGTCACCGGCGAGCATCGGAACGGCAAATTCGTAGCCGCCGCCCAAGCCCTTGAGCGGATGTGAAAGCGTAAGGCTTCCAAGCTCTTGCGCCGAGACGCTGCGGAGACGATTCAAGGTGACCTTGGCCTTGGCCGAGGAGTCTTCGGCCAGTGCGTCGGCAAAGATCAGCTTTTCGCCCGGCTGCGGGCCGAACGCGTTCTCGGCTGCCGTGACCTCGTAGAGGCCATAATTTATACGCGGCGAATAGTTGACGGCGCGGTTGCCTGGGATCGTCCACGGCGTCGTCGTCCAGATGACGACGTGGGCCTGCAGCAGATCGAGGGCGCCCTCCGTCAGCTTGGTCTGGCCATCGTCAATGGGGCGGACAAGGCTGGCGACCGGAAACTTCACCCAGATCGTGTCGCTCTCATAGTCGTGGTATTCGATCTCGGCCTCGGCCAGCGCCGTGCGCTCGACCACGCTCCACATCACCGGCTTGGAGCCGCGATAGAGCTGGCCCGACATGGCAAATTTCAAAAGCTCGCCGGCGATGCGCGACTCGGCATGGAAAGCCATCGTCGTATAGGGGTTCTTGAAGTCGCCGATGACGCCGAGGCGCTGGAACTCGGCCCCCTGCACTGTGATCCAACCCGCGGCGAATTCGCGGCATTCCTTGCGGAACTCGTTAACCGGTACCTCGTCCTTGTTCTTGCCCTTGGCGCGGTACTGCTCCTCGATCTTCCATTCGATCGGCAGGCCGTGACAGTCCCAGCCGGGCACATAGTTCGAGTCGTAACCGCGCATCTGGAACGAGCGGGTGATGACGTCCTTGAGGATCTTGTTCAGCGCATGGCCGATATGGATGTTGCCATTGGCGTAGGGCGGGCCGTCATGCAGCACGTATTTCGTGCGGCCGGCAGCGCTCTCGCGCAGCTTGCGGTAGAGATCCATGTCCTGCCAGCGCTTGACCAGCAGCGGCTCCTTCTCCGGCAAGCCGGCGCGCATCGGGAAGTCCGTCTGCGGCAAATAAAGCGTCTTGGAATAGTCGATCGTTTCAGTTGTGTCGGTCATTGGTCTGCCATGTGCATTGCCCGGCGGGCGTACAAGCTCGGGCGTGAACTATCATGTTATGAAAAAAGCGCGAGGGGCGCGCAGAAACTCCCGGCGGCTCCGGCGGCGCTCAGGCCACCCGGAACACCGGGCCTGTAATTCGTATCGCGATCGCGAAAAGGCGCGAAAAGCTGGTCATGGCTGGGCTTTTAGCCGAAGCCACGGCAGGAATAAAGCGTCTCTCGTTCGATTCACCTACATCGTGAAATCGAAGCGGTAGGTGGTCGACACGCCGACCGTGAACTGGTTGCGGTCGCCACGCTCCTTGACCAGGCTGGAATCGGCCGCCGGTCCCATCAGGCGCGAATATTCGCCAAACAGGCTGGCGGTCATCGGCTCGGTCACCTTCCAGGTTATGGCGCCGCCAAGGCCGGTCGATTTCAGCCCGCCACCGGGATGGTATTCGCTCAGGCCCGAGGCCACCGCCTCCTGCGCGTTGACGCCATAATAGGCGTCAAAATAGTTGCCAGAGGCGAAGGAAACACGCGGTCCTCCCGAAATCCTGACGGTCGGCGTCACGTCGTAAAAGGCATCGGCGGCGATGTCGGCGACAAAGCCGTTGTGGGCGCGAATGCCGTGGCGCAGCTCGGCGCGGGCGCGCAGCCAGTCCGTCGGATAGAATTCGAAGAAGCCGCCGACTTCGCCGCCCCAGCGCACCGGATCGAGGCCCTTCAGTTCATCGGCGTTGTCGTCGTCGCGGGAAAACAGGAACTTGCCGGTCAGGCCGGCGCGGACACCGCCATCGTCGACCAGCGCCAACGAGATGTTGTCGTTGCGCGAGACAAAGCGTGCCGCCGGTCCGGCCTTGCCCAATGAGATGATGGGTTGGGCGCTCAGCATGTATTTCCTGCCGCCCTCGAAATTGGGCGCGACCAGGCCGGTGGCGCCAACGGTCAGATACCAGTCGCCGGACAGCCAGCTGCCCTCGCCCGCATTGGCGGCGCCCGCCCCGCCCAGCACCGCAGCGGCCAACACTAGAGAGATTCTTCCGACCGGACTCATGGCCACTCCACTAACACGACACACACGATTACCGATGACAGCTTTGACGGCCGTTTGGTAAAATTTGATTTAAACCCGAGACATACGCTCGCGCTTTGCCGCGATGCCGCTGCCGGTCATCGACTGGACGTTGGCCCGCGCCCGGATTACCTTCCATCCGCAGTATTCCGCAGCCCTCGATGGAGACCGCGACAATGACCCTGCATGGCGACGCCCTGAAAATCGCGATCGAACAGACACGGACAAAATGGGGATGGTTTGTCGCGCTCGGTGTGCTGCTGCTCATCTTCGGCGGCATTGCCTTCGCCAACCTGTTCGTCGCCACGGTGGCTTCCGTCTACGTCGTGGGATGGCTGATGCTGATGGCGGGCATCATCGAGATCGTGCACGCGTTCGGCGTCAAGACCTGGAGCCGCTTCTTCTACTGGCTGCTCAGCGGACTGCTGTACGCCGTTGCCGGCTTCTTCGCTTTCGGCAATCCGTTGCTTGCCTCGGCGGTGCTGACATTCCTGCTGGCGATTGCGCTGGTCGCGTCAGGGGTGCTCAGGGCCTGGGTCGGCTACAGCCATCGGCCGGAACGCGGCTGGGGCTGGATCGTCGCTGCCGGTGTCATCACCGCGCTTGCGGGCCTGATCATCGCCATGGGCTGGCCGGTCAACAGCCTGTGGGTGCTCGGTCTGTTCCTGGCGATCGATCTGATCTTCCAGGGCTGGACCTTCATCGCCGTTGGCCTGGCACTGAAGAAGTAGCTTAAAATGCCATCGCAGCGTCGAGGTCGGAGAGCGGCCTGACGCCGGCAAGCAGCGCGCGTGCCTCGGCTTCATCGCGCTTCATCTGCGCGACCAGCGCGTCGAGCCCCTCGAACTTCACCTCCGGACGCAGGAAACCGAAGAAGGAAACCTGACAAACCTCGCCATAGAGGTCGCCGGAGAAATCGAAGACAAAGGTTTCCAGCAGCGGCGCGCCGTTGTCGTCGACTGTCGGGCGTCGGCCAAAGCTGGCGACGCCGTCGTGAAGCGTGCCGTCGGCGCGGCGGAAGCGGACGGCATAGATGCCCTCCCTGAGTGCGGCTTCAGCCGACAGCCTCATATTCGCGGTTGGAAAGCCAAGGGTGCGGCCAAGCTGCTGTCCGCCGACCACCTCGCTTTCGACGGTGAACCGGTAGCCGAGCAGACCGGCGGCTTCAGCCACTTCACCCTCGCCCAGCAATCCGCGGATACGGCTGGACGACACCACCTCGGCGCCCTCGTCCCGGAACGCGTCGACGAGCGTGACGCCGAAGCCGTGACGCTCGCCGGCCGCCATCAGGTAGGCCGGGCCGCCCTGACGATCCTTGCCGAAATGGAAGTCGAACCCGGTTACGGCGTGAGTAATGCCGAGGTTCGTTTCCAGCACATCCGTCACGAACGCTTCCGCCGACAGCGAGGCGAAGTCGCGCGTGAACGGCTGCTCGACGAGCGCGGCAAAGCCCAGCAGCGACAGCAGCCGCGCCTTCATCGGCGGCGGCGTCAGCACGAACAACGGGATATCAGGCCTGAAGATCTTGCGCGGATGCGGTTCGAATGTCAGCACCAGGGCCGGCACGCCGCGCCGTCCTGCCTCCGCCGAGGCTCGCTCGAGCACCGCCTGATGGCCGCGATGGACGCCATCGAAATTGCCGATCGCCACGACGCCGCCGCGCAGGTCGGCGGGAAGCGGCGCGGTTGCCAGGATGCGCTGGAAGGCTGCCATCGTCACCTACCGAAGTCTGGGAATGACGGCCACCGGACCATAGCCATGCTTTTCCAGGAAGGCCGCCAATCTTGCCGGATCCGGTTGCAGGGCATCGCCATAGTCGCGGGCATGGATACCGCCGGAGACATAAAGAACATCGAAGCCATTGTCGGCGGCGCCCTTCACATCGGTCATCATGCCGTCGCCGATGGCCAGCACCTGGCCGCGCTCGACCGGCTGGCCAAGAATCTCGGCAACCTCCTTCATCGCGAGATTGTAGATCGGCGCGTAAGGTTTTCCAGCGATCAATGTGCGGCCGCCGAGCTGGGCATAGTCACGCGCCAGCGCGCCGGCACACCAGATGATGCGTTCGCCACGTTCGACCACGATGTCGGGATTTGCGCAGATGAAAGGCAGGTTCCTGGCGCGCAGCCGCCGCAGGAGCTCCGCGTAATCCTCGGGCTTCTCGACCTCGTCGTCGAACAGGCCGGTACAGACGACGCCGGACGCCTCGAACTCCTCGACAAGCTCGACGTCGAGACCTTCATAGAGGGTGAAGTCGCGGTCGGCGCCGATATGGAAAATCTTGCGCGGCCCTTCGGCGATCAGATCCCGGGTCACGTCGCCTGAGGTAACCACCCGGTCGTAGGCTGACGGTGGAACACCGATCGCGTTCATCTGCGCCACGACATCGGCACTTCTGCGCGGCGAATTGGTGATCAGGACGACGGGGATTTTCGCCTCTCGAGCCCTTGCCAATGCGGAGGCCGCCACAGGGAAATGCGTTTCGCCATTATGGACCACGCCCCAGACGTCGCACAGGATTGCCGAATAGGCCTTCGACACGTCTTCGAGCGAGCCGATGATTTCAGGCGAATCCGCCATGCCGTTTCCTTCAGTCATGATCGTTGCGACCGCCACGACAGACGGTTCGCCGCAGCCGGTTCGGATTAGCCGAACCATTCCGGCCTGTCACCAGCTTTCGCCAGGCACGATTGGTTAGCGGTTGGTGAAGTGCTGACCCGGCAATAGAGCGATTTGCCAAACCCGGCCTTCAGCGTTTTGTGGAAAGCTGGCGTCGATCGAGAATCCGCCGGCGGGGGCCGCTCCAAGACATGCATGGACTTTGGCGTCAGTTCTGCCGCGACCAACGCGGCAACTATGCTCTTATGACGGTCGTCGCTATGGTTCCGCTGATGGGCGCCCTGGCAATGGCCGTCGACTTCACCGAGATGAGCCGCGAAAAACAGGCGGTTTCGAACGCGCTCGATGCCGCAAACTTCGCCACGGCGCGCCGGCTGACGGAGGGTGCCACCGACGACCAGTTGAGGGCCTATGCGCTCGACTTCTTCAATGCCAACCTCAACAAGATCAATCCCGCCAATACGACGCTCACCGTCACCTTGCCAAGCAACACCACCGGCGGCGGCTTGCTCAAGATGACCGCGCGGCTGGACTACAAGCCCTATTTCTATCCGGTCTTCGGCCAGCTCGTCGGCAAATCCGAAACCGACGCCAACCAGAGGATCAGCTTCAACATCACCTCGGAAGTGCGGCTGAAGAACACTCTTGAAGTCGCCCTGGTACTCGACAATTCCGGGTCGATGACCAAGACCGGAACGGGCTCGGGGCAAACGCGCATCGACCTTCTCAAGACCGCGGCAAAACAGCTGGTCGACACGCTGGCCCAGCAGGCGGCGATGATCAAGCAGGTCGACAGGCCGGTGCAGTTCGGCCTCGTGCCGTTTGCCGCCTCGGTCAATGTCGGGCCCGGCAACGGCAATGCGCCCTGGATGGATACCGAAGGATTGTCGCCGGTATCGAACGAGAATTTCGACTGGTCGACGCTGAACGCAGCCGACAAATACGCCCAGCAGACCAACGGCATCTGGTACAAGCGCGGCACCGGATGGGGAACCGACGAAGGCCAGATGCTGACCCGGTTTTCGCTCTATCGCGACATGAAGGTCGTCACCAACCATGAGCGTGTCGTCAACAGCAAGCGCGTGGTGTGCGACGAATACAACCCGAACAACACCTGCAAACGCGACCACGACGAATACGACTACATCGACACCTATGGCCCGTTCGCCAGTTGGCAGGGCTGCGTCGAGGCCAGGCCTTATCCCTACAATGTCAACGACGCGGCGCCTTCCGGCGGCTCGGCGAACACCGGCATAGGGGTCGGCGATCCGGCGACGATGTTTGTGCCGATGTTCGCCCCGGACGAACCCGGCAACCATTGGAGGCTCACCCAGGATCCCGACGAGGCCGCGCCGACGACCTATGGCGCCATCAACAGCTGGTGGAATGACGACCCGACGAGCAGCACCGGCCAATCCCGGCTGCGCAACATGTCCAAATATTTCCAACCGAGGCCGATCAATGCGCCGGCGCTGGCCGCCGGCAACGGGCCGAACTACAGCTGCTCCACCAACCCGATCACGCCGCTGACCGATGTCAGCGTTACCACTGGGCTTACCGCGATCAAGGCCGCGATCGACCTGATGAAGCCCGATGGCGGCACCAATGTTCCCGAAGGCATGGCCTGGGGTTGGCGGGTGGTTTCGAGCGGCGAGCCGTTCACGCAAGGCCGCCCGGAAACCGAGAGAGGCAACGACAAGGTCGTCATCGTGCTGACCGACGGCGCCAATACCTACTACACGCCGTCCTCGCTCAGCCATTCCGACCCCGCCGATTCGAAATCGACCTATGCGTCCTTCGGCTATCTCAACCCAGGCTACAACGGCACTTCGGTGGGCCGCCTGTTCATGGGCACATCGAGCGCCATTGGCCAGTTCGACTATTCGAACGGCAACTACACCAACGCGCTCAACGAGCAGATGGCGACGCTTTGCAACAACGCCAAGGCAGCCAATATCATGGTGATGACGGTGGCGCTCGACCTGTCGACGACCAAAACCGCCGATCAGCAGGCGATCGAGGCGCTGAAATCCTGCTCGTCGAACTCGCGCTTCCGCAAGGATCCAACGGACGCGAGCAAGCCGGCAAAACTGTTCTGGAATGCCACCGGCGCCAGCTTGTCGAACGATTTCAAGGAAATCGGCAACGAATTGTCGAACCTGCGCATCGTCGGCTGATCCTCAGGCTTCGGGGGCTGGCTGGAACAACGGCTGGCGCCGCCATGCACTTGCGCGCGCCTCCCGGGACAGGCACATCTTGGCCGCCTGCCGGATCGCGCGTCCATTCGCGGCGCGCTGGGGAAGAACAGATGCCCGAAACAGCCAATCATCTCGCCTTCGCGCTGGTCTGCCTCGGCATGGTGCTGACGCCTGGCCCCAACATGATCTATTTGATCTCGCGTTCCCTGTCGCAGGGGCCGAAGGCGGGGCTCATCTCGCTTGGCGGCGTGGCGCTCGGCTTTGTCTTCTATGTACTGGCGGCGGCATTCGGCATCACCGCGCTGCTGCTCGCAGTGCCCTACGCCTATGATGCGCTGCGCTTTGCCGGCGTGCTCTATCTCCTGTGGCTGGCCTGGCAGGCGGTGAAGCCGGGCGGACGCTCGCCATTCGAAGTGCGCGAATTGCCGAGGGACCGGCCGCGCAAGCTTTTCGCCATGGGCCTGATGACCAATCTGCTCAATCCGAAGGTGGCCGTGCTCTATCTGTCGCTGTTGCCGCAGTTCATCAGCCCCGGCAAGGGTCACGTCCTGTCGCAGCTCCTGGTGCTCGGCGCGACACAGATCTCGATCAGCCTCAGCGTCAATGCCGTCATCGCGGTAACGGCCGGTTCAATCGCCACCTTTCTCGCCGGACGGCCCTTGTGGCTGGTCATCCAGCGCTGGATGATGGGAACCGTGCTGGCGGCTCTTGCGCTGAAGATGGCGACAGACGCGCAGCGCTGAGAGTGCAAACCGGCGGTCGCCGCTGTCAGCCGCCGAAGACTTCTTTCAGGAATGCATGAGAGGCAAGGATGGATTGCTCGGCAGCATTGTACTGACC
>NZ_RZPL01000740.1:0-2706 GCF_004022805.1 Mesorhizobium sp. M7A.F.Ca.CA.002.04.1.1
GAGGTCAACCAGGACGCCGTCGAAGCGGTGGACCTGGCAAAGACGGTGCGCGATATCGAAGCCGAGATGGTGTCGCTCGGCCATGCCGTCTCGATCGGGCACCTGGAAAAGGTTTGCGTGCGCGCCGGCGCGCTCGGCCTGCGCCGCGCCTTGCGCAACCTGATCGTCAACGCCGCCACCCATGGCAAGGCGTGCCGCATCGACCTGGCCGCGACCGACAATCGCGCCGTGCTGACCATATCGGACCATGGGCCGGGCATCCCCCCGGAACTCCTGAACAAGGCGTTCGAGCCCTTTTTCCGCGTCGACCCCGGCCGCCTGCAATCGATCCCCGGAGCTGGTCTTGGCCTCGCCATCGCCAAGGAAATCATCGAGCGCTACGGAGGCACGGTAACACTGGAAAACCGCCGGGGCGGCGGGCTGGAGCAGACGGTGGTGTTCGACGCGGTGTGAGGGTTGGCGGTCAGCCGAGTAATGGGCGTTGCGCGTGGCAACGACGAAAAACAGAGACGATGCTGCACCGCGCAAAGCTAATGGTTCCAAATCATTTCTTCACGGAGCCAGGGCCGGATCCATATAGACAAAATATAGATTACGGAATTTCCTGTGGTCTAACAAAGAACTAGGCTCTTAAGCCACGAGCTCGCAAATCAACCGAGGCGGGAACATCGGCAAAATTTAAACCACAGCGTTTAAGTTCTGAGAAAAATCGCCAGAATTGACGAGAAACGCTCGGTTTTCTCAATTTTTTAGCACTTGCTCACATAAGTATTTCAGCTGGGTAGATTTTTTGTGTTGCGCCGCACAATGCCGTAGCCGAACGA
Source organism: Mesorhizobium sp. M7A.F.Ca.CA.002.04.1.1 (assembly GCF_004022805.1). Lineage (NCBI taxonomy): Bacteria > Pseudomonadati > Pseudomonadota > Alphaproteobacteria > Hyphomicrobiales > Phyllobacteriaceae > Mesorhizobium > Mesorhizobium sp. M7A.F.Ca.CA.002.04.1.1. Next base: position 825 of record NZ_RZPL01000740.1, read on the forward strand.
TCTCCTGGGGGACTCGTTTGCGACTGGATATGCGCCGTGGAGGATCCCGCCAGGTTGACCAGCTTGAGCTACCCGTCCGTCGATTTCGAGCGTAGGTTTGACGATGCCTGCGCTCTGGCGGGTCTCGCCCGCCTTGGCCTGCCGCTCGAAACGGCCGGCTGGCGGCTTGGTCGCGGCCATCACGCTGGCGGATGCCGCTGATGGGAAGCGCCCGCGACATCCAACTGGATGCGTTGAGAGCCATCGCCGTGACGATGGTGTTGTATTCCCATTTCTTCGCCGCTGGAGGATCTTCATTCTGGGGCCATATCGGCGTGCGGCTGTTCTTCGTGCTGAGCGGCTTCCTGATCACGCGCCTGCTCCTGGAAGCGCGTTCGGCCGCCGAATTCGAGACCGGTCCCGCGCTGCGATCCTTCTATATCAGGCGAGGCTTGCGGATATTTCCACCCTATTTCGCCGTCCTGGGTTTCGTCTGGCTGGTCGACCTGGACCAATCCAGGGGATCGCTGGTCTGGCATGCGCTTTACCTGTCGAATTTCTGGTATGCGCTGCGCAATGACTGGAACCCTTGGGTGCTGTGCCATTTCTGGAGCCTGAGCATCGAGGAGCAGTTCTATCTTGCCTGGCCGCTGGTCGTCCTGTTGGCCCCGCGCCGCCGCTTCGAACAGATCTGCATCGGCGTCATCGCACTGTCGCTGGCCTATCGCTTTTATTGGCCGCTCACCGCCAACACGACGCTGGCGCGCGACCTGCTGCCGCCGGCATCCATGGATGCGCTGGCGACGGGCGCGCTGCTTGCCTGCTGGCGATCCAGGGGCGCGGCCCTGCCGCACTGGATGCGGCTCAGCTGGCCTGCCTTCGCGGCCGCATTCCTTGTCATCGAGTGGTTTGTGCCTGCGCCCGCCGATCCGATGCTCGAATGGACCCATTGGCTGGTGCGGCAAGTCCTGCCGCTGGTGCCGCTGATGGTCATCGTCGCAGCCTGTTCGCGCGGCCTTGGCGGCACTTTGGGAAAGCTTGCCGAACTGCCGCCGCTGCTTGGCCTCGGCCGCATCAGCTACGGCGTCTATCTCTATCATCCGATATTGCTGTCGCTCGCCGTCAAGGCGCAACCCTGGATTCCGCTCAACGTCTCGGAGCAAGGGCCAGGGCGTTTCCTGGTTGCGAGCGCCGCCACGATTGTCGCGGCCTCGATTTCCTGGGTGGTTTTCGAGAGGCCGCTCAACAGCCTGAAGCGCCACTTCCCCTATGTCGCGCGCACCCGCTCCGCACAGGGCAGCCATGGCGGCTGGCTCGCGACGGCGGCTGGCGGATCGCCCGATGGCCGCACACCGGCGCTCGAACTCCAGCGCACGGATGCAAGACGATGATCGCCGCACCGCTCGTCTCCGTCCTGTTGCCGGTCTACAATGCCGGTCCCTATCTCGCCACCGCGCTGGGAAGCATCCTGCGGCAGGATCACAGTCGCCTGGAGATCATCGCGATCGATGACGGTTCGACCGATAATTCGCTCGAGATACTCGAGCGATGCCAAAAGGCCGACAGCCGCATTTCGATCATCTCGCGCGAAAACCGTGGCCTTGTCGCGACGCTCAACGAAGGGCTGGCGATCGCCCGGGGCGAACTGGTCGCGCGGATGGATGCCGACGACGTCGCCTATCCCTGGCGTTTGTCGCGCCAGGTGGCGCTGTTCGAGCGGCGGCCCGAACTGGGCTTCTGCGGCGCCGGCGTCGACATGTTGATCCGCGGCCGCATCGCCAGGGGTAGGCCCGATCCGGTGTTCCAGTTCGGCCGCATCCCTGTATTGGCGATGTTCTTCACGATCTTCATGCACCCGACGGTCGTCTACAACAGGAAGGTCATCGACGACAGCGTCCTGCAC
>NZ_RZPL01000741.1:0-2703 GCF_004022805.1 Mesorhizobium sp. M7A.F.Ca.CA.002.04.1.1
GTAATCGACCGACAGCACGTCGAAACCTGTGCCGGCGCAGAGCTCGGCGCAGATGTCGTCATGGCTTTCGAGCCCGCCGAGGATGAAGCCGCCGCCGTGGTAGTAGACCACCATCGCCTTGGCGGCGTTGCCCTCGAGCCGGTAGCGCCGGACCGGGATGTCGCGGCCGGCGGCGGCGATCAGCCCGTCGCTGGCCTTGACGCCGGGCGGGCGGCCCTGGTGGAAAGCCCGGCTCATCCTGTCATAGACGGCGCGCTGCTTGTCGATCGGCAGGCCGATGATCTCGGGCGGATGCCAGGCGTTGACGGCGTCGATATAGGCCCAAAGGGCCGGGTCGAGCCGTGTTTCGTAGGGGCCGCGCGTCATAGATCGGCGTAGAGCGCGGCCGCGTTGTCGAAGCTGAAACGCAGCGGCACCGAGCCCTCGACCTGCCAGACGGTGACGGTTTCGCCGGCCAGCAGCCGGCAGGCGCCGTCGGTGTCGGTGACGGCGCCGCCATAGAGCCGGTTGGCGAGGTTGAGGATCCCGGTCTGGTGCATGGCCGCGCTGCCGCTGCCGCAGGCATCCTTGACCAGCAGCACGCGAAAGCCTTTGGCCACCGCATCCTTGACCGACGCGTCGATGCAGGCCTCGGTCCAGACGCCTGATATGACCAACCATTCGATGCCGGCCGACTTGATGTCGCCCGCCGCCGGCCCGGTGCGGAAGGCGCTGGCCTCGGCCTTGATCAGCAGCGCCTCGCCCTTGGCCGGCGCCACCTCATGGCAGATTTCGGTCAGCGGATCGCTCTTGTCGGAAAAGGCCGACTTGCCGTCCTCGCCGAGCGGATGAAACGGGCGGTCCTGCTTGTCGAGATCGACGATGTAGGCCCAGTGGTAGAGCGGCACCTGGTTCCGCCGCGCCGCCGCCTGCAGGCGCTGGACGTTGGCGAGGATCGTGGGAAAGCCCTCGACGAGGTAGCGCGGGTCCTGCCGGTGCTCTTCCTGCAGGTCGATGAAGATCGCGGCCACCGTGCCGGGCTTGAGGGAGATGGGCGTTTTCATGCGGCGCCTGCGTGATGCATGGGCGAGGCAGTCAAAGACCCTTCCGTATGCCGGCGGGACAGAGGGGGGCGCCAGGCAACGAGGCGCTCATTGGTTGCCCGTATCAAACCTGCGTCTCCAGAAACTCGTCCTCATAAGGAAAGCGCGACAGAAGCTCCGTGCCCGTCTCGGTGATCAGGATCTCGTCCTCCAGCTTGACGCCCTCGCGGCCGCCCTTTTCGCCGATATAGCTTTCGACGCTCACCACCATGCCTGGCACGATATGGCCGTCGCGGCCATAGGTCTCGTAATCCATGGCATGCGCGATGAACGGCGTTTCGCCATGCATGCCGACGCCGTGCATGACCGAGGTGTAGCGCTGGTCGACGAAACGGTCGGGGATCTTCCACGCCTGCTCGGCGATCTCGCGGAAGGCCATGCCGGGCTTGACGATCGAAATGTTGTGCTGAACCTGATCGTGCGCCATGCGGTAGAGCGACTTCTGGTAAGGGGTCGGCTTGCCTGGCCCGCAGCGGAAGGTGCGCGAGAAATCCGAATAATAGCCGTAGCAGCCGATGGTGTCGGTATCGAGCGCCAAGAGTTCGCCGGGGCGGATCTTGCGGCCGCTGGCCTCGTTGAACCACGGGTTGGTGCGCTGGCCTGATGTCAGCAGCCGCGTCTCGATGAACTCGCCGCCCTGGCGGATGACCTCGCCATACATGATGGCGAACAGGTCGTTTTCGGAAACGCCGGGCTTGATCGCCTCACGCACCGCATAGACGGCAGCCTCGGCGCCGGCCATCGACACCTGCAGGCATTTCACTTCCTCCGGCGTCTTCACCGCGCGCACCGCCAGGATTTCGCCCTGGCAATCCCTGACCTCACAGCCGCGCTTTTCCAGCGCCAGCGCCTGCAGATGGCTGCAGCGGTCGAGGCCGAGCTTCATCGAGCCGCCGCCATGCTTTTTCAAAAGCTCGGCGATCTCGTCGGCGAACGGACCTGCGGTCTCGTCGTCGCGGCCCGAGACCGACGACCAGACCAACTTGGAAGGCCGCGCCTCGTCGATCGTGTCGAGTACCATGGAGACATGATAGCTCTGCGGGTATTCGAACAGCACGATCGGCCCGTCGGTCGGGATAAAGAAATAGCGGGTCGAGTTGCGCAGGAAATAGCCGAACATGTTGCGCGAGCCGGTGGCGTAGCGCTGGTTGTACGGATCGAACAGCACCACGCCGCCATAGCCGGCCTTGCGCATCCAGCCGCGCAGCTTGGCCAGCCGGCCTTTGCGCAGGGCATCGGCATCGATGAAGGACGGTTCGGTGTCCGACAGCCACATGCCGCCGGCCGGATCGGCCGCCGCGGGGTGGCGCATGCGATCCTTGAAGTTCACGTCCTCGGTGCTGTCGGGGTCGAAAACGACGATGCTCATGGGCTCGGCCTTGGCTGGGTTGCGAGGTCGCAGCATGGCGCAAGAGGGGCGGGAGGATTGTGCGGAAAACCGCAGCTGTTGTGCGGGATGCCGCTGGCTAATCGGTTGCGTCGCGATCCTTCGCGCCCCCCTCTGCCCTGCCCGGCATCTCCCCCTCAAGGGGGAGATTGGCATTTTCGATGCCGCCGTTCTTTTCTTCAACATCTGAGATTGGCGAAAGCAGAGATGCAGTCCGATCTCCCCCCTTGAGGG
>NZ_RZPL01000742.1:0-2699 GCF_004022805.1 Mesorhizobium sp. M7A.F.Ca.CA.002.04.1.1
AAAAGGCTCCGAGCGCTGGCAGCAAAAGCTCAGTCTCGACGACCGCGGCATTGCCATCCAGCTGCGCAACCGCCCCGATGTCCCCCGGCAACGGCCAATTGGCCGGTCCTCCGGCGAAATTGAAGACACAGAGCAGTCTTTCACCGCCGCCGTCGCGGATGAAAGCGAGCAGGTCACCCTTGGCGTCGAGAAAGCGGATCGAGCCGGATATCAGCGCCTCATGCTCCCCGCGCAAGGCCAGCGCAGCCCGGTAGGACGCGAGCACAGAGACCGTGTCGGCATTCTGGACGTCAACGGCGCGAGCGCGATGGCTGGCCGGTATCGGCAGCCAGGGCCTGGCCGTGGAGAAGCCTGCATTGTCGGCGCCGGCCTCCCACACCATCGGCGTGCGGCACCCATCCCTGCCCTTGACGCCTGGCCAGAAGCGGATGCCGACGGGATCGCGCAGATCTTCATAGGCCAGCTCCGCCTCCTCCAGCCCGAGTTCCTCGCCCTCGTAGAGGCAGATCGAGCCGCGCAGGCAGGCGAGCAGCATGATCGAGAATCTTGCGACCGCGTCGGGCTCGCTGTCCGGCCTTGTCCAGCGGCTGACATGGCGCGCCACGTCATGGTTGGAGAAGGCCCAGCAGACCCAGCCGTCGGAGACGGCCGCCTCGAAGGCTTCGACGCAGCCACGCACATGCGCAGCCGAGAACTGCGGACCGAGCAGGTCGAAGGTGTAACACATATGCAGCTTGTCGCCGCCTGAAGTGTAGGCCGCGAGCGTCTGCAGCGAGCGGCCTTCATCGCCGATCTCGCCGACGGCGGCGCGGTCGTCATATTCGTCGAGCAGCGCCCTGAAGCGGCGCAGGAACGCCAGGTTTTCCGGCTGCGTCTTGTCGAACAGGTGCTCCTGGTAAAGGTAGGTGTTGGTCTCGCTGTTGGTGCCGGCGACGCTTGATGCCAAGGGTGGATTGCTGCGCAACCAGCGGTCGTGGACATAGTAATTGACCGTATCGAGCCGAAAACCGTCGACGCCGCGCTCCAGCCAGAAGCGCACAGTTTCCAGAAGCGCGTCCTGAACCTCCGGATTGTGGAAATTCAGATCGGGCTGCGAGGGGAGGAAATTGTGCATGTAATACTGCCGGCGGGTAGAATCCCATTCCCAGGCCGGGCCACCGAAGACGGAGAGCCAGTTGTTTGGCGCGCTGCCATCTGGCTTGGTATCGGCCCAGACATACCAGTCGGCTTTGGGGTTATCGCGGCTGGCGCGGCTTTCGACAAACCAGTCGTGCTTGTCGGATGAATGCGACAGCACCTGGTCGATGATGATCTTCAGGCCGAGACGATGCGCCTCGGCGACCAGCGCATCGAAATCCTCGAGCGTGCCGAACATCGGATCGACATCGCAGTAGTCCGACACGTCGTAGCCCATATCGGCCATCGGCGACTTGAAGAAAGGCGACAGCCAGATGGCGCCGACACCGAGCGAGGCGACATGGGCGAGCCTCGATGTGATACCGGCGAGATCGCCGCTGCCATCGCCGGTCGTGTCCTGGAAGGAGCGCGGATAGATCTGGTAGATGGCGCAACCGCGCCACCATCCCTTCTTGTCACTCGCCGCCATTGCGCTTCTCCCTTGTGCCGGCCTGCGCTCGTTCGATCATGAAGATCATCGTCCGCCCGGATATTGGCCGCGAGATATCCGCCGCATCCGGCGCTTCGATAGCTGGGGCCCAGAAGAATCCGTCTCGTTCAGGCAAGGTGAACATGCAGGCCCGGCGATCGCCGTTGACAAGCACCGCAAGACGGCGGTCGTCATCGCTGGCGCCACTCAGGACCATGACAAGACGGTGCCGCTGCGGATCCTGCCAGCTCTGTTCATCGAGCGGCGCGCCCGTCTCAGCAAGCCATGCGACGTCCGGTATCTCCGAACCTGCCGGCGGCTGGCCAGTGAGGAAGCTTGTGTCGGAAAGCGCCGGCATCGATCGGCGCAGCCTCGAGAGTTCCGCCGTGTAGCGCTCCAGCGCCTGGTCGCGGCCGGCCCAGTCGAGCCAGGTGATCTCGTTGTCCTGGGCATAGGCGTTGTTGTTGCCTTGCTGGGTGCGGCCGAATTCGTCGCCCGCGGTCAGCATGATGGTGCCGCGCGAGGCAAACAGCGCGGCGAGCAGAGCGCGCTGGTCGTTCTGGCGAGCCGCTGCCACGGCCGGGTTGTCCGCATCACCTTCCACGCCGTTGTTCCAGGACAGGTTTTCATTGTGGCCGTCGCGGTTCTGCTCGCCATTGGCTTCGTTGTGCTTGCGCTCGTAGCGCACGATGTCGGCGAGCGTCATGCCGTCATGGGCGGCGATGAAATTGACACTGCGGCTGGCGCCTTGCCCGTTCGCGGCAAACACATCTGACGAACCGGCGAGCCGGGTCGCCAGGGCGCCGACCATGCCGGCGTCGCCACGCCAGAACCGTCTTACATCGTCGCGATACTTGTCGTTCCATTCGAGGAAGGGCGCTGGAAAATTGCCGAGCTGATAGCCGTCGGGGCCGATGTCCCACGGCTCGGCGATCAACACGCGATCGGCCAGCAGTGCGTCATCGCGCATCGCTCTCAGCAGCGGCGCCTCGGCATCGAATGTGCCCTCGACCCGCCCCAGAATGGGAGCGAGGTCGAAGCGGAAGCCATCGACACCGGCATCCCTGACGAAATGGCGAAGCGTGTCGAGGAC
>NZ_RZPL01000743.1:0-2698 GCF_004022805.1 Mesorhizobium sp. M7A.F.Ca.CA.002.04.1.1
GTCGGGCTCCAGTTGCTTGACGCGAAGTCGTTGATTTCATCTTTGGCAGCCGGCGGGGACCTGGCGCCGGCTGTGCGGCCCTTCGCTGCCGCTCCCCGCCTTCGGGCGTTCAGCCCCTTAAAAAGGTCCACTGGACTTTTTGGTGCGCCCGAAGGCGGACCGGGCCTTCACCATTCGTCGTTCGGGAAGCCAAGCAATTGGCTTCCCATCCGCTAGGTGGACCACTCCTCACCCCAGCAGGTCCTCGATGCGGACCGGAAAGCGCCGCGGCCGCACGCCGGTCGCATGCCAGACCGCATTGGCGACGGCGCCGGCCGTGCCGGTGATGCCGATTTCGCCGACGCCCTTGATGCCGAGCGCGTTGACGTGAGGGTCGTCCTCGTGGACCAGCAACGCCTCGACCGATGGAACGTCGGCATTCACCGGGACATGATATTCGGCGAGGTTGGCATTCTGGATCCGGCCAGAGCGCCGGTCGGTGATGGCTTCCTCATGCAGCGCGAACGAGACGCCCCAGATCATGCCGCCATAATACTGGCTGCGCACCAGCCTGGGATTGATGACCCGTCCGGCGGCGAACGCACCGACCAGCCTTGTGACACGGATCTGGCCAAAATCCGGATCGACCTTCACCTCGGCAAACACGGCGCCATGCGCGTGCTTGGCATAGGCCTCCTGAGACGCCGGGTCGGGAGCGCCCTTGCCGTGGCCCTCGATCTCGGTGAGGCCCGCGCGCGTGAGGATTTCGGCGTAGCTTTCACCGCGGCTTTCATCGTCGCGCCGATAGAGGCGGCCGCCGCGCGCCAGCACGCCTTCATTGCCGGCGCCGTAGAGCGGCGAGCCCTCGTCGCCGGTGGCGAGATCGGCGAGCCTGGCGATGACGGCGGCGCCCGCATTGTGGATCGCCATGCCGGCCGTCGCCGTGTGGCCGGAGCCGCCGGCAATGCCTGCATTGGGCAGATCGGAGCTGCCGGCCCTGAAATCGACCTGGTCGATATCCAGTCCCAGTCCGTCGGCGGCGATCTGGGCGAAGGCGGTCCAGGCGCCTTGCCCCATGTCCTGAGCGCCGGTCTCCATCACGCCGCTGCCATCGGCTCTCAGCACCGCCCGCGCTTCGGCCTGGAACATGATCGCCGGGAAGGTCGCCGTGCCCATGCCCCAGCCGGTCAGGAAACCGTCGGCGTCGCGCATCAGCCGAGGCTGAAGCGGGCGGCTCGCCCAGCCGAACGTCTCGGCCGCTTGCCTGTAGCATTCGCGCAGCGCCTTGGAGGAAAACGGCTTGCCGGTCATCGGCTCGACCTCGGCATAGTTCCGCAGCCGGAATTCCAGCGGGTCCATGCCGCAGGCGTAGGCTGCCTCATCGATAGCGCTCTCCAGCGCGATCGAGCCGGTGGCTTCGCCGGGCGCCCGCATGAACAGCGGCGTACCGGTATCGAGCCGCACCGCATCGTGCGAGGTGGCGATGGCCGGGCTGGCATAGAGCGTGTGCGAGGCATCCGCCGCCGGTTCGAAGAAATCGTCGAACGTGCTCGACGCGGTCTTGGCGTGATGGTCGAGTGCCGTCAGCCGCCCTTCGCCATCCATGCCCATGCGCAGCGTCTGGCGCGTCGGCGCACGGTGGCCGACCGGCCCGTACATCTGCTCACGTCGCAGCACCAGCTTGACCGGACGGCCGACGAGACGCGCCGCCAGGATGCCGAGCACCTGCGGCCCGGAGATCATGCCTTTCGAACCGAAGCCGCCACCCAGGAACGGGCTGCGGATGTGGATGTTCTCCGGCGCGATGCCGAACAGGCCGGCGATGCGGCCCTGCGCCATGGCAAGGCCCTGGCTCGGTGTGTCGATCGACAGTGTGTCGCCTTCCCAGGCGACGACGATCGCATGCGGCTCCATGGCGTTGTGGTACTGGGCCGGCGTCTCGTAGGTGGCTTCGATCCGCGTCTTTGCGGATTTAAGGCCGACCTCGACATCGCCCTTGTGCTGCACGGCCGGACCGCCGACGCCGACAGCACGCGGCACGAAATTTTCGGCGCCGTCGAGGCCAACGCGCGCCGGCATCACTTCATAGCGCGGCGACAGCAGCGCCGCCCCCTCGGTCGCCGCCTCCAGCGTCTCGGCGATCACCACGGCGATGCTCTGATTGGGGTAGCGGACCTGGTCGTTCTGCAAGAGGTCGAGCCGGAACATGAAGGGATGGTCCTTGGCGTCCGGATCGGCAGCGAGCGCTGGCCGGTTCTTGGGCGTCATCACCTCGACCACGCCTCTGTATGCCTTGGCCGCCTCGACATCCAGCGCGGCGACGCGGCCGCGTGCGATGCTGCTGACCGCCAGCACGGCGTAGAGCATGCCGGGCGGATGGTTGTCGGCGGCATAGCGCGCGGCTCCGGTGACTTTCAGAAAGCCGTCGCGGCGGGTCAGCGGCTGGCCGATGCTAGAGCCTTGCCGGGCATGGGCGGGTTGCTGGTTGAGGCTGAGTTCAAGCGTCATGGCGCGCTCCAGGAATGTTCGAGAACGGGGAGGCAGGAAGGGCCGGCAGACGCTCGGGCGTTCCCGAAAGCGCAGAGATCAGCGCCCTGATCACGATGCGGCGGGCAAGCTCGATCTTGAAGGCATTGTCGCCGGAAGGGCTGGCATCGGCCAAGGCAGCGTCCGCGGCGCTGGCGAAGGTCGCCTCGCTGGCGTCCGCGCCAAGCAGGAC
>NZ_RZPL01000744.1:0-2698 GCF_004022805.1 Mesorhizobium sp. M7A.F.Ca.CA.002.04.1.1
TCTCGGCATTGCCGCCGAGCTTGACGTCGGTGCCGCGGCCGGCCATGTTGGTGGCGATGGTGATGGCGCCGGGCTTGCCGGCCTGGGCGACGATCGCCGCCTCGCGCTCGTGATGGCGAGCGTTCAGCACTTCGAAATCGGTAAAACCTTCCTTGCGCAGGCGCTCGGCCAGCTGCTCGGACTTTTCGATGGAGGTGGTGCCGACCAGCGTCGGCTGGCCCTTGGCGCTGGCTTCGCGGATCTCCCTGACGATCGCCTTGTATTTCTCCTCGACCGTCCGGTAGACCTCGTCGTCCTCGTCGATGCGGATCACCGGCAGATTGGTCGGGATCTCGGTGACTTCGAGGCCGTAGATGTTGCCGAATTCCTCTGCCTCGGTCAGCGCCGTGCCGGTCATGCCGGACAGCTTCTTGTAGAGGCGGAAATAGTTCTGGAAGGTGACGGAGGCGAGCGTCTGGTTCTCCGGCTGGATCGCCACATGCTCCTTGGCTTCGAGCGCCTGGTGCAGGCCTTCCGAATAGCGGCGGCCCGGCATCATGCGGCCGGTGAACTCGTCGATGATGACGATCTCGCCGTTGCGGACGATATAGTCCTTGTCCTTCTGGAACAGCCGGTGCGCCTTCAGCGCGTTATTGACGTGGTGGACGATGGCGACGTTCTCGACGTCGTAGAGCGACTCGCCCTTGAGCAGGCCGGCGTCGCGCAAAAGGTTCTCGAGCTTCTCGGTGCCTTCCTCGGTGAAGATCGAGGTCTTCTGCTTCTCGTCGATCTCATAATCCTGCGGCTGCAGCTGGATGATGAAGGTGTCGATGGTGTTGTACATTTCCGAACGGTCCTCGAGCGGACCGGAAATGATCAACGGCGTGCGTGCCTCGTCGACCAGGATGGAATCGACTTCGTCGACGATCGCGTAATTGTGACCGCGCTGCACCATCTGGGCGCGCTCGTATTTCATGTTGTCGCGCAGATAGTCGAAGCCGAGCTCGTTGTTGGTGGCGTAGGTGACATCGGCGGCGTAGGCGGCGCTGCGCTCCTCGTCGGACAGGCCGTGGACGATGACGCCGACCGAGAGGCCGAGGAATTTGTAGACGCGGCCCATCCATTCGGAGTCGCGGGTGGCCAGATAGTCGTTGACGGTGACGACGTGGACGCCCTTGCCGGCAAGCGCGTTGAGGTAGACCGGCAGCGTCGCGACCAGGGTCTTGCCCTCGCCAGTGCGCATCTCGGCAATGCCGCCATTGTGCAGCACCATGCCGCCGATCAGCTGGACATCGAAGGGGCGCATGCCGAGCACGCGGCGCGCGGCCTCGCGGGCGGTGGCGAAGGCCGGCACCAACAGATCGTCGAGCGTGGCGCCGTTGGCGATGTCCTGGCGGAATTTCGCGGTGCGGCCGACCAATTCCTCATCGGAAAGCGCCCGCATCTCGTTTTCCATGGCGTTGATCGCCTCGACACGGGGCCGGGTCGATTTGACCCGACGGTCGTTGGAGGAACCGAAAACCTTACGGGCGAGACCGCCGAGACTGACCATCCAATGGTCCTTTCGATAGAATTCTCAATCTTGAGATGAGCGCCGGGCGGCCCCATCAATTCCACGTGAACGTGGACAAACACAAAAAGCGCCCGGAAAACGGTTCTGGACGCAAAGTCGTTGGACAGATAAGAGGGGGCTCAACTGATGTCAACGCCGCGCTGGCCCTGCTGGCTGCGCCAAATTCCGCCACAATCTGGCCGATCTGGAAGCACCCCTCTTAACAATCCCCACCGGAGTCCCCCTATGTCCCTGTTGTTTCGCCGCGCGTCGCTCGCCAGCCTTGGCTTGGCCGTCGGCCTGTCGGCCCTTTCGCTCTCGCCTGTGATGGCGCAGCAAACCGCTCCCGCTCCAGCGGATGCAGCAGCGCCAGCCGCGGCACCGGTCGATCCCAATAAGGTTATCGCCACGGTCAACGGTCAGCCCCTGACCGAAGCAGATCTGGTGCTTGCCGAAGGGGAATTGTCGCAGCAGTTCGCACAATTGCCGCCCGAGCAGCGCCGTGCCGCCGCCCTTTCGGCTGCCATCGAGATCCGCGTCATGGCCGCCCAGGCGGTCACCACAGGGCTCGACAAGGATCCCGACTTCCAGCGCCGCATGGCCTTCCTGCAGCAGCGCGCGCTGCATGGCGAGATGGTCGAGAAGGGTGTCGTCGACAAGGTCACCGACGCCGAGGTCCGCGCCCGTTACGACCAGGAAATCGCCAACACGCCGCCCACCAACGAGCTGCATGCCCGTCACATCCTCGTGAAGACGAAGGAAGAGGCCGAGGCGATCATCAAGCAGCTCGACGGCGGCGCCGACTTCCAGAAGCTCGCCAACGAGCACACCAGCGATCCGTCAGGCAAGACCAGCGGCGGCGACCTCGGCTGGTTCGGACCTGGCCAGATGGTGCCGGAGTTCGACAAGGCGGCCTCCGCGCTCGAGGTCGGCAAATACACCGAGCAGCCGGTGCAAACGCAGTTCGGCTGGCATGTCATCAAGCTCGAGGACAAGCGCACCAAGCAGCCGCCGGCCTTCGACGACGTCAAGGACCAGGCCAAGCAGGCGGTCATCCGCGACAAGTATTTCGCGCTGGTCAAGTCGCTGCGCGCCGGCGCCAAGGTCGAGATCCCCGACGCCAACCTGAAGAAGGCGGTCGATACGCTGGAAAGCGCCAAGTAAGAC
>NZ_RZPL01000745.1:0-2694 GCF_004022805.1 Mesorhizobium sp. M7A.F.Ca.CA.002.04.1.1
CTCCCTCTATATCCTGGCATCACTGGGCGCGATGCTGGCGCCGGACATCATCTGGTTCGACATCTTCCGGGCCGTGCAGGGGATCGGCAGTGCGGCCGCCTTCGCTGGCGGCGCCTCGGCACTCGCCCAGGAATTCGAAGGGCCATTGCGGCTGCGCGCCTTCAGCTTCCTCGGCACCAGTTTCGGCATCGGCCTCGCCTTCGGCCCGATCGCGTCGGGCCTGCTTATCTCCGCATTCGGCTGGCGGTCGATCTTTCTTCTGGTTGCGGCACTCGCGATTGCCGCCGCCATGCTCGGCCTGCGCACCATCAGGGAATCGCGCGACCCGGATGCGACGGGCCTCGACTGGGCGGGAGCCGGCACCTTCACGATCGCGCTGGCGTCGCTGACCTATGGCGTGCTCCAGGCGCCGCAGAGCGGCTGGGCTGATCCCCTCGTCGTCACGCTTCTGGCCGCTTCTATCATCTGTTTTGTCGCCTTCGTCGTTGTCGAGCGGCAAGCACAACGGCCGATGCTCGATCTCACGCTGTTTGCCTACCCCCGCTTCGTCGGCGTCCAGTTCCTGGCTGCGGCACCCGCTTACGCCTTCGTCGTCCTGCTCGTCCTGTTGCCGATCCGTTTCATCGGCATCGAAGGGATGAACGAGATCAAGGCCGGGCAATTGATGATCTGCCTCTCAGGTCCGCTGCTGATCCTGCCGATGCTCGCCGGCCAGCTGGCGCGCTGGATCGCACCGGCCACCATCTGCGGTGTCGGCCTGCTCGTCGCTGCCGCCGGGCTTGTCTGGCTGAGCCTGACACCACCGGTCGATAGTGCGCTGATGGCGCCGCTGATGCTGATCGGCGTCGGCATCGCTCTGCCCTGGGGATTGATGGACGGGCTTGCGGTCAGCGTCGTGCCAAGGGAGCGCGCCGGCATGGCGGTCGGCATCTTCAACACCACCCGCGTCGCCTGCGAGGGTGTGGCGCTGGCGATCGTCATGGCGACGCTTTCCGGCTTTGCCGCCGCGCAGCTCGCCGCATAAGGAATGGCATCTTCGACGGACGCAGCGGCGGCAGCCCAGTTGCTGGTGACCGGCAATCTCGGCGAAGCAGCACAACATTTGCCCCAAGCCGGAGCCATTGTTCTGGTCCAGGCCTACGAGACGGCGTTCGACAGGCTGCTGATCGTGTTGGCGGCGATCACCGTCGTCACCGCCCTTGTCGTCTTCCTTGGCCTGCGTCGCGTATCGGCTTCGGAGCGCGAAACCGCCCTGCCGGCATGCCAGGAAGGGTAGCCGTCAGCGGACGGGCCTCCCTATCAATCCAGCCTGTGCATCAGGTCGTCATCCAGCCAACGGCCGAAGAAATAGACCAGTTGCTTGTGCCACCACGGCCAGTCGTGGCTGACATCGCCGCCCCAGTAATCGACCCAGGCGGGAATGGATTTGTCGCGCAGGATCTGTTCCAACCTGCGCGTCTCGACCAGCATCCGCTCTTCCCAGGCGCCCTGCCCGCAGCAGAAGATCAGCCTGAGCGTCTTCAGCCGGGCCAGCAGTTTGGGATCGACGATGCCGGGCAGATAGTCGAGCGGCGAGTTGTAGAAGATATCGCCCTCGAGCGCCCTGCCGAAAAAATCGCGCGCCGAATAGACGCCCGACAGCGCGATGACGCCGCTGGCGAGTTCGGGAAAGCGGAAGACGAAGTTCGAGGAGTGATAGCCGCCCATCGAACAGCCCGAGAACAGCGGCTTCAGCTTGCGCCCGCCATTGGCCTGCTCGGCCGTGGACAGGAAGTCCGGCAGCGCTTCCTCGCGCACATAGCGGAAATAGGCCTCGTGGCGGGCAATGCGATGGGCCGCGTCGGCATGCTTGTCGAAGAAGGATTCCGAATCGACGCCGTCGACCGTGAACAGCTGGATGCGGCCGGTGTCGATGAATTCGGCCAGTGCGCCCACCCCGCCGGAATCCTCGAACTGGTAGAACCGGCCCTGCGAGGTCGGAAACACCACCACCGGCCGGCCGGCATGGCCGTAGCGCTTGTATTCCATGTCGCGGCCGAGTTGGCTCGAGAAATTCTTATGATAGGAAATGTCCATCGCCTCACGCCTTTTCCGCGTGGATGTACGCGACCGCTTCGCGCAGCGCTGCTTCGTCTTTCGAGCGCATCTGGTAGGCGTAATTTCCCATGGCGCGGCTGAAAACCTCTTCGATGGCCTGATGGTGGACGATCTTGTCGCGGTGCGCGGCTAGCACGTCCTCATGGCTGTGCAAATAGTGGAGGCGTCGCTTGCGGCTGGCATAGGCGGTGAAATATTTGCCCTCGTAAGGGCCGCCGGCGGCATCCCTGACCACCATGTCGGCCCACGCCGCATAGACATCGATGTCGAACGTATAGTTGATCGCATCGGTCATCCAGGCGCCGGGCGGGCGCATGTTGACCTCCAGCGCGATGACACGGTCGTCCTTGGTCTCGAACAGCTCGATGTGGAAGAAGCGTTCACGCACGTCGAATGCTTTCAGGATCTTTCGACCGGCCTCCTCGACCGCCGGGTTGATTCTGGGAAAGCAGGTATAGCTCATGTGGCGGTCCTTGTTGACCACCTCCATGACGCTCTGGTCGTAGCGGTGGCTGGCCGCCAGCACCACCTCGCCGTCGCGGTTGACCAGCCCGTCATAGGTCACCACCAGCCCCTCGATGAACTGCTCCATGACGA
>NZ_RZPL01000746.1:0-2690 GCF_004022805.1 Mesorhizobium sp. M7A.F.Ca.CA.002.04.1.1
CCGCTCCGGTCGCAACAGGCGCCGCCTCCGCCGCCCGCCGTGACGATCGCCACGGGATAGAGATCGGCCAATAGCCGTGCGGCTTGCGCGGCCCCGTCGAGTGTCTCGACCACTGCCGTGCCAGCCAGGAATTCCGCCTCGATGGCGTTGACCACCAATATGTCGACCAGGGCGATCAACTCCTCGGAGAGTTTGCGCGCGGGGGCCGCGTTGAGCACGACGCGGCTGCCCCGTGCCTTGACTGCGCGTGCGGCGGCAATGTTGGCGGCTTCCGGCACTTCGTTCTGCAGCAGGAGCACCGCCGTCTGTCCCACCACATCGGAAGCAGAGGCACTGTCGGCATGGCCCAGTGCCAGATTGCTGCCCGAGACGATCACCGCGCCATAGTCGCCGCCTTGGTCGAAGATCGCCACGCTCATGCCGGAGCCGGCGCCAGCGGCCACCCGCACGAAGCGGCGGTCGACCTTGGCGCGATCGAGATTGGCCAGCAACGCCCGCCCGAAATCATCGTCGCCGACGGCGCCGATCATCGCCGCATACACACCGGCTCGCGCCGCCGAGACGGCCTGGTTGCCGCCCTTGCCACCGCATTTGGGGTGCCAGGCATGGCCGGTCACCGTCTCGCCCTTGCGCGGGCGGTCGGGCGCGTCGACCATAATGTCGTAATGCAGGCTGCCGAACACGGTCACCAGCGGCGTTGTCGTCATGAGCCCCGGTCTTTTCGTTTCGATGTCACCGCCGACATAGTGCGGCCGAGATTTCGCTCCGCCGCCTGATAGTCGCGCTGCGCCACCGCGACGAACAACGCGTCGAGAATGTTGAGCTGGGCAATGCGGGCCGCTGCGTTCTCGCCCATCAGCGGCGAACCCTGCGCGGTCGAGCACAGAACGATATCGGCGACGGCGGCCAGGGGCGAGTTGTCGTAATTGGTGATGGCCAGCGTGCGGGCACCGTTCTTGCGGGCCAACTGAATGGCGTCGATAACGGCCGACGTGTTGCCCGAATGCGAGAAGCCGACGGCGATGTCGTCGCCGCCGAGCAGCGAGGCCGACATCAGCATCATGTGCGAATCGTCGTAGACGGATGCGCGGATGCCGATGCGCAGGAATTTGTGCGAAACGTCGCGCGCGATCTGCGCCGAGCCGCCGACGCCATAGAAATCCCGGTTCTTGGCACGGAAGAGCAGCTCGGCGGCGCGGTCGAAATCCTCGATGTCGAGGATCGCCAGCGTCTCCTCCAGCGCCTGGATGGAGGTGCGGAACACTTTTTGCACGATCTCGGCCGAACTGTCGTCGGATGACAGTTCCTGGTGCATCTCGGCGGTCGGCAGGCGACTGTACTCATAGACGGCGGTGCGGAAGTCGCGATAGCCGGAAAAGCCGAGCTTCTTGGCGATCTTGACCACCATCGCCTCGGACACGCCGGATTCCTCGGCGATCTGCTTCAGCGGAATGCTCTCGTCGAAGCCGCGCCGGCCGAAGACGGTTTCCACCACCTTCGCCTCCAGCGGAGTGAGATGCGGCATCATCATGCGGATGCGCGGTCCTACCGCTTTCAGGTCCAGCCCGCTCAAGGTCATCCACGCCCCCTCGTCACGCGATCGATAAGCATCGCGGCGAGGATTATAAGACCAGTTGCCAGAAGCTGATAGAAGGACTGGACGTTCATCAGCGTCAAACCGTTGCGCATGGCGCCGAGGATGACGGCGCCCAGGATGGTGCCGACGACGCTGCCCTTGCCGCCCATCAGCGAGGCGCCGCCGATGGCGGCAGCCGCGATGGCGTCGAGCTCCCAGAGATTGCCGAGGATGGGTTCGGCGGCGCCCAACCGGCCGATCAGGATCTGCGCGGCAAGCGCCGCCAGCAGGCCTGAGATCATGTAGGCGGCGATCTTGGTGCGGGCAATCGGCACGCCGGCGATGTAGGCCGCCTCCTCGTTGCCGCCGACGGCGAGCAGATATTCGCCGAAGGGCGTCTTCTTCAAAACGACCCAGGCGACGACAGCCACGCAGGCGACGATGACGACCGCCAGAGGCAGTCCGAACAGCGAACCGTTGAAGACGGCGCGAAAGCCTGGGGGCAGGCCGAGGACCGGATTGCCGCCGGTGTAGATCAGCGCCAGTGCCCGATAGGTGCTGAGCGTTCCCAACGTGACGATGAAGGGCTGCAGCCCAACATGGGCGACGAGCACGCCGTTGACGAGGCCGCAGGCAAGACCAATGGCGAAGCCGGCGGCGATGGCCAGCGGAAACGGCACGCCGGCGACCATCATAGAGGCCGAGATGACGGCCGAGAGTGCTGCCGTCGGCCCGACCGACAGGTCGATGCCGCCGGAGATGATGACCAGCGTCATGCCCAGCGCCAGACAGGCATTGATGCTCGACTGCTGCAGGATGTTGATCAGGTTGCGCTCGGCGAAAAAGCCGGGCACCAGCGCGCCGAACACGGCCAGGATCACGACAAGCCCGATCAGCGTGCCGGCGTCGCGCATGGAAACACCGCGCAGGAATTCGGCCTGGGACCGCACCAGAGTGGCATCCGACATATCCGTCACCTACTGCCTTGCCGGCTGTGCGGCCGGCGTTTGCGTTTGCGGGATGGCGTGCGCCGCGATCGCCTGTTCTGAGAGATTTGCCCTATCGAGTTCGGCGGCGATGGTGCCGTCGCGCATGACCAACACGCGGTCGGCAA
>NZ_RZPL01000747.1:0-2684 GCF_004022805.1 Mesorhizobium sp. M7A.F.Ca.CA.002.04.1.1
CCCTACATCTTCGCGCTGATCCAGACCGAGGAGGCGCGCCGCGCCATGCTGGCCGAGAGCGAGGCGCGAAATCGCGTCGAGCTGCTGCGCGTCGGCGCCTCGCAATTGACCGAAGGCATGGAGCGCGAACGCCGGCGCATGGCCATGGACCTGCACGACCAGACGCTTGCCGATCTCGCCCGCATCGCGCGCCAGCTCTCGGCACTTCGCGGCCAGGGCGTGGCGCGGGCAGCACAGCTTGCCGATCTCGAGAAGGAGGTCGCCGGCTGCCTGACGGAACTGCGCCACATCGTCGACGACATCCGGCCGAGCGTGCTTGAACTGTTCGGCCTGCGCGATGCGGTCGAGGCGCATCTCAACCGCAGCGTCGCCAGGGCCAAGCCGCCGATCGCCGTGCGCATCGCCGACACCAGCGACGGCGGCGCCGACAGCCTGTCGGAGCCAGTGCGGACCGCGCTCTACCGGATCGTGCAGGAAGCGATCAACAATGCCGTTCGCCATGCCGCGCCGCACCGCATCGACGTGCTGCTGGCGTCGACCGCGAGCGTGCTGCGGGTGATCGTGACGGATGACGGCCAGGGCTGCGGCGCCGTTGACCCGGCCGCGTATGGCGGCATCGGCCATATGCACACGCGGGCAGCCCTTATCGGGGCGCGGCTGCGCATCGGCCAGGCCGGCCGCAAGAACGGCGGCACCCGTGTCGTCGTCGAGATCGACCGCCAGCCATTACGGGAACTGGCGGCGGCTGCAACAATGCCTGGCGAACTCGCCGTATCGGAGGCCATGTGATGCTTGTGATGATCGCCGAGAATGACGGGCTGCACCGTAGCTTCGCGCGGCGGACGGTGGAGCAATTGTGGCCCGGTGACGTCGAGGTGATCGAAGCGAGCGACGGCGAGGACGCCATCAACCTGGCGACTGAGCGCGAGCCACTGCATGTCGTGCTCGATTTGCAGATGCCGAAGGCGACGGGAATCGAAGTTGCCAGGGCGATCTGGAACCGCCGCGCCGGCACGCACATCCTGTTCTGGTCGAATTTCGCCGACGAAGCCTATGTGCGCGGCGTGGCGCGCATCGTCCCGCCCGGCTCTGTCTACGGCTATGTGCTGAAATCGGCGACGGAGGAAGGCATGCGGTCCGCCCTGCGCGGGGTTTTCCGCGAAGGCCACTGCATCATCGACCGCGAGATCCGCGGCATCCAGCATCGCGTTCAGGACAAGTTCGAGGGCATCACCGACGGCGAATATGAAAGCCTGATCGACATCGCGCTCGGCCTGACCGACCGGGCGATCGCGGCACGTCGCGGCCTGTCGATCCGTGGTGCGCAGAGCCGCATCAAGCACTGCTACGACAAGCTCGGCATCGTGCCGGCGGAGGACGGCACCGGCGATGCTTCCGTGTTCAACTCGCGGACGCGGGCGATCTATCTCGCCATGGCGCGCGGCCTGATCAACATCGACGCACTGCGTCGCGAACAGGACCGGCTCGACGCCTGGCTGGCGGAGCACTGAAACAGCGGCGGCCACAAGCCGGAACATCGGAAGGTCCGGCGCATTGCTAGTGAACGCCAACTCAACGCCTGCGGATCCGAAGTGCGACCCTCATTTGCAGATTCATGGCACCTGGTGCGCGAAAGCGTCGTCGGTTTCATCGACGACAATGCGCTCAGCCATGGTGCGGCGATGGCCTTTTATGCCGCCACCTCGCTGGCGCCGATCTTGCTGATCGTGGTTGCGATTGCTGGTCTCGTCTTCGGCCACGATGCCGCACAATTGGCCTTGTCCGCGCAGATATCAGGGCTGATGGGACCGGAAAGCGCCGATCTCCTCAAGACTGCGCTGGAAAGTGCATCCGGCAGGCTGTACGGCACCTGGGCCGCGATCATAGGGCTGGTCACCTTGCTGGTAGCCGCTTCTGGCGTCTTCGGCGAAATGCAGCAGTCGTTGAACACAATCTGGAAGATCGAACCGCAAGGCAATTCCCTGTCGCGTCTGGTGAGGGCACGGGCCGCCAGTCTGGGGTTGGTGGCCGCACTCGGGTTCCTGTTGCTGGTCTCTCTCATCGCAAGCGCTGCGATTTCGGCACTGGGCGCTTTCATCAACGCCCATCTGCCGTTCGGAACGATCATACTCAGCGGGATCAACGGCGTCGTTTCGTTTGTGCTTATCGCCGTGATGTTTGCCGCCATTTACAAGGTTTTGCCCGATCGAACCCTGGAATGGCGCGATGTGGGAATCGGCGCTGTCGGAACCGCGGCCCTGTTCACATTGGGAAAATCGCTTATCGGCTGGTATATCGGCACCAGCGCGATTGCGTCGTCGTACGGCGCCGCCGGCGGACTGCTCGTGATTTTGCTCTGGGTTTACTACTCGTCGGAGATTTTCCTCCTCGGCGCCGAGTTCACGCGCGCCTATTCCGTTCGCCACGGCAGCCGGTCCGATCTGAAGAGGTTGGTTCACAGCCCTTTGTCCGTGCAGCACGGCTCAGCTCGAACACAACAGGAGTCCAATGCTGCTGGCGTGGTCGTGCTTGTGGCGGTGGCGTGCGCGAGCGCAACCTTGACCGCGCTTTTGCGAAGTGTTCGCCGGCCCTGATCTGACGTCGCCGGTATTCTACGCTCGATAGGCACGGGCGACTGTGCAAATGCACAGTCGCCCGTGCGCTTTTACCCGTATCGGCTCGTC
>NZ_RZPL01000748.1:0-2682 GCF_004022805.1 Mesorhizobium sp. M7A.F.Ca.CA.002.04.1.1
GTCTACAAGCCGCGCAACTGGATCAATTGCGGCCAGGCCGGCCCGCTCGGCTGGACCTTGCCGGCTGCCCTTGGCGTGCGCGCCGCCGATCCCGACCGCACCATCGTGGCGCTGTCGGGCGACTATGATTTCCAGTTCATGATCGAGGAACTGGCGGTCGGTGCACAGCACAAGCTGCCCTATCTCCATGTCGTCGTGAACAACGCCTATCTCGGCTTGATCCGCCAGGCGCAGCGGGGTTTCTCGATGGACTTCGAGGTCGACCTTGCCTTCGAGAACATCAACCGGGCAGGCGATCCCGAGGCCGGCTATGGCGTCGACCATGTTGCCGTCGCCGAGGCGATGGGCTGCAAGGCGGTCAGGGTGCGCAAGCCGGAAGAGTTCGCCGGTGCCTTCAAGGAGGCGCAGCGGTTGATGAAAGAACACCGGGTTCCGGTTGTCCTCGAATTCATCCTCGAACGCGTCACCAACATCTCGATGGGCACCGAGATCGACAAGATCACCGAATTCGAGGAGCTTGCCGAGAGCCACGAAGATGCGCCGACGTCGATCGTCATGCTGGATTAGGCTTGGCGGAGAAAAGGAGAAAAAGAATGCCGCGTTTTTCAGCCAATCTTTCGATGCTCTTTGGCGAGCATGAGTTCCTCGACCGTTTCGATGCCGCCGCCCGCGCCGGCTTCAAGGGCGTCGAATATATCGGCCCCTATGACCATGCGCCCGATGTCGTCGCCGCCCGGCTGAAGAAGAACGGCCTGACCCAGGTGCTGTTCAACCTGCCGGCCGGCGACTGGGGCAAGGGCGAACGCGGCATTGCCGTGCTGCCGGACCGCGTGCCGGAATTCCGCCAGGGCATCGCCAAGGCGATCACCTACGCGCAGGCGCTCGGCTGCCAGCAGGTCAATTGCCTAGCCGGCATCGTGCCCACCGGCGCCGACCGCAAGGTGCTGGAGGACGTCTTTGCCGAAAACCTTGCCTTCGCGGCGGAAAAGCTGGAGCAGGCCGGCATCAGGCTGCTGATCGAGCCGATCAACACGCGCGATATCCCGGGCTTTTTTCTCAATTATACCGATCAGGCGTTGGCGCTTATCGACCGTGTCGGGTCGAAGAACCTGTTCCTGCAATACGACATCTATCACATGCAGATCATGGAGGGGGATCTCGCCCGTACCATCGAGGTAAACCTCGACCGCATCGCGCATATCCAGCTTGCGGACAATCCAGGCCGTCACGAGCCGGGGACGGGCGAGATCAATTTTCCCTTCCTGTACGAGCACATCGACCGCATCGGCTATTCCGGGTGGATCGGGGCGGAATACAAGCCGAAGGCCGGGACGGAGGCTGGGCTGGGGTGGTTTCAAGCATTAGCCGGGCAGGGAAGTGCTGCGGCCTAGCCAACGCCGCGCCCCCTCATCCGGCCCTTCGGGCCACCTTCTCCCCGGTGGGGAGAAGAGACAGGCACCAACGTCGGCTTCTCTTCTCCCCTCGGGGGAAGATGGCCGCGCTAGCGGCCGGATGAGGGGGCGTTTCACACAAGCAACTGGAGAACCAAAATGGAAACCATCGGCTTCATCGGCCTCGGCATCATGGGCGCACCGATGGCGGGGCACCTGTTGGACGCGGGCTACAGGATCATAGCCAGCGACCATCGATCGCAACTCTCAGCCGATCTCGTCGCCAAGGGCCTAACGTCAGTCACCGGCCATGCTGCCGTGGCGAAGGCCGCCGACATCATCATTCTGATGGTGCCCGACACACCGCAGGTCGCCGATGTGCTGTTTCACGAGAACGGCGTCGCGTCCGGTCTGACCAAAGGCAAGCTGGTCATCGACATGAGCTCGATCTCACCGATCGAGACCAAGATTTTTGCCAGGAAAATCAACGATCTAGGCTGCGACTATCTCGACGCGCCGGTCTCGGGCGGCGAGGTTGGCGCCAAGGCGGCGTCGCTCACCATCATGGTCGGCGGCGAGGAGAAACCCTTCGAGCGCGCCAAGCCCGTGTTCGAGAAGATAGGCAAGAACATCACCCTGGTCGGGCCCAACGGCGTTGGCCAGACCACCAAGGTGGCCAACCAGATCGTCGTCGCGCTGACCATTGAAGCCGTCGCCGAAGCGCTTGTTTTTGCTTCGAAAGCCGGCGCGGATCCGGCCAAGGTCAGGCAGGCGCTGATGGGCGGGCTGGCGGCTTCGCGCATTCTGGAAGTGCATGGCGAGCGTATGGTCAAGCGCACCTTCGCCCCGGGTTTTCGGATCGAACTGCACCAGAAGGATCTGAACCTCGCGCTGGAGGGCGCGAAAGCGCTCGGCGTGTCGCTGCCCAACACGTCGACCACGCAGCAGCTGTTCAACGCCTGCGCGGCCAATGGCGGCGCCAAGGAGGATCATTCGGCCCTGGTCAGGGCGCTGGAGAGGATGGCCGATTTCGAGGTCGGCAGCGAGGCAGCCGGCACCCGGGGCAAAGCGGCATAGGTCAGGAGAGGGCGGCGCAACGTTCCCAAGCCGCCAACTCCTGGCCCATCGAAGAACGGGTTCCGGCGTCTATGGCCGGAACCCGTTTCTCGTTTCGAGATGTTTTTGGCTTAGCCGCGCTTCAAAAATGCCCGTGCCACGTAAAGGCTGATCGCCGCGGCATTCGATACGTTGAGCGAATGGATGGCGCGGCTCGACATGCCCGGCGCCATCC
>NZ_RZPL01000749.1:0-2682 GCF_004022805.1 Mesorhizobium sp. M7A.F.Ca.CA.002.04.1.1
TCGTCCGCCGGCTGCGGCAGGCCGGCGCGGTTATCATCGGCAAGACCAACATGACCGAATTCGCCTTCACCGCGATCGGCGACATCCAGCATTTCGGCACGCCCGGCAATGCTGTGGACACCAATCGCATTCCGGGTGGTTCTTCCTCAGGCGCCGGCGTTTCCGTCGGCGAGCGCACGAGCGAAATATCGATCGGTTCCGACACCGGCGGTTCGATACGCATTCCGGCTTCACTCAACGGTGTCGTCGGCTTCAAGCCGACGGCGCGACGTGTGCCGCTCGCCGGCGCGTTCCCACTGTCGGCCACGCTGGACTCGATCGGTCCGCTTGCCCGAACCGTCGCCCAGTGTGCCGCCGCCGACGCCGTGATGGCCGGTGAGGTGCCGACCGCGCTGACGCCGATTGCCCTGGCAGGGCTTCGCATAGGCATTCCGCGCGGCGTCCTTTTCGAAGAGACGGAAGACGAGGTGGCGACCGCGTTCGACCGCTGCCTTGGCAAGATCGAGCAGACGGGCGCGCGGATCGAGGATCTGTCGATCGACGATCTGCTTGCCGATTTGCGCGCGGCCACCAAGCGTGGTTCGATCGCCGCGATGGAAGGGGCCGAAGTGCATGCCGACTGGCTGGCGACAGGAGCTTCGGTACCGGTCGACCCGCATGTCAGCGGACCTTTGTCGCGGGCAGCCATGCTGCCGACGCCTGTCTACATCCGGGCAATGCGCCGTCGTACAGCGCTCGCCGCCGCCATGGACGAGCGGCTGTCCTCGGTCGATGTGCTGGCCTTGCCGACCACACCGGTGACGGCGCCGACTATCGTCTCGATGTCTGACGACGCCGGGTTGCGTGACCGCACCGAAGGCCTGCTGCTGCGCAACACGCAGGTTGCCAACCAGTTCGATCTCTGCGCGATCTCGCTGCCGATGCCGAGCACTCAGCTGCCCGCCGGCTTGATGCTGGTGGCGCGCAACGGCCATGACCAACGCCTGCTGCGCATAGCAGCAGAGGTGGAGCAGCTGCTTGGCGCGTGAGCAGGGCTGAACCGCCCATCAGCGCGACGAACAGTGCTTGCGTTCGCTGTCCTTGGCGGTCCGTACGATACGGGTCGCGACCAGCCAGGGCAAATTGTACTCCTTGCCGGCGATCGTCTGGGTGCGGTGCTCGATCGAGCCCCTGACGACGATCTTGCCTGCATAAAGCGCGTCGGAAAGATCGGTTATGGCCTTGTCGGCCTGCGGCAGGCCGCTGGGGTCGATCGACACGCCCTTGATGATCGTCCCGGTGGCAAGGTCGAGTGCGCTGTTGGACGGGCAGGGCGCCTTGAAGCAGCGCAGCCCGTTGTCGCAATAGACATAACTGCTCTCGGCCGCGAATGCCGGCATGGCACAGAGCGAACAGGCAGCGACAAAGAGGAAGGCGAGACCGGGCATGGCTCTCAACGTCGCGGAGAATTGGGGCGAAACCGCGATGGGTTACAGGCTCGCCGGAAACCGCCGCCGATAGTGATCGACCACTTCTGGATTGCGCAGATTGACCGGCAGCTTGCCCGCCAGCACCAGCAGGGCTTCGCCCGCCGCGCCGACGCCCATGCGCATCATCGATTCCTCGGTGATCCCCGCCATGTGCGGCGTGACGATAACATTGTCGAAGCCGAAATAGGGATGGTTCGACGGCAGCGGCTGCGTCGCAAACACGTCGAGCGCGGCGCCGCCGATGCGCCGTTTCTGCAAGGCCTCGATCAGCGCGTCGTCGTCGACGACCGGTCCGCGCGACACGTTGATCAGCAGCGCCTGCGGCTTCATGCGGGCGATCCGCTCACGGTTGATCAGGCCGCGCGTTTCCGGCGTCAGCGGGCAGCACAGAACGATGATGTCGCTCTGCTCGACGAGAGCGTCGATCGACAGGAAGCCGACCTTGTCCGGCGCCGGCTGCATGCTGCGCGTCGTTGCCACCACCTTCAGGTCGAAGCCGTGCGCGGCGATATGGCCGACCGCCTGGCCGACGGCGCCGAGGCCGACGATGCCGATCGTCTTGCCGGCAAGCTCGCTGTTGGCGTTGGCGTGCTCGCGGCCGGCAAGCCAGCCTTTGGCGCGCAGGTCGCGGTCGACGACGCGGAAGTTGCGCAGCAAGGCGAGGGCCACGAACATGACGTGTTCGGCCACCGATCGGGCATTGACCGCCGGCACATTCGCCACCAGCACGCCGGCGGCCGTCGCTGCTTCCATCGGGATCATGTCGAGCCCGGCGCCATGACGGATTGCCGCCCGCAGCAGCTTTGCGCCGTCGAAAAGCTGTGGGGGCAGCGGCGCGCGCACGATGACGATGTCGGCATTTTTCGCCTCGGCGGCCAGCGTGGCCGGATCGATGGCGGAGGCGACGACGAGCTCGCCGGCGCCGGAGAGCATAGCCGAGGCGCGCGGGTGCAGAGGGTGCGTCGTGAGGATACGAGCCATGTCGGTCAGGCTTTTTCGAGCGCCGGGCTTTGCGGCTCCTCGCCATGGCCCTCGATCAGGCCCTTCCAGTAGCTCTCAGCGCCCTGCAGATGGGCGCTCATCAGCGCCTGTGCGAGATTGCCGTCGCGGCGCAGCAGCGCTTCATAGATCTGGATATGCTCGGCATGCGAGCGCACGTTGCGCTCGGGGTCGTTGAAATAGATCGGCAGGCGCTGCTCGCCCATCATGTAGT